>JANMGN010000411.1:0-4474 GCA_031374645.1 Chitinophagales bacterium
TAATTTTTCTTTTTTCAAAAAAAATTTCAACCGCTACGAAAAAAATCGTAGCAAAAATTTGACAATTAAAAAAATGTGTTATATCTTTGCTACGAAATTAATCGTAGGTAGGTGTAAAAAAATGAATACCGTTATTTTGGCGTTATTTACCTTTTAAAATAATCGCCTGAGAAAATAATAGGGTTTATTTTAGCCTAATTATAAAGGGCTTTTTTTGTGAAATATTTGTTTCACTTTTTTTGGAAAAAATACTACGATAAAATTCGTAGCCAAAAATATAAAAATGAAGAAAATAAACTTGTTTTTATCTTTCATTTTACTTTTTTTAATAGCTTGTACGAGCGTAAAAAAAGAAATTCGAGTAGTAAAAGGAGCAAACTATGAATTGCGGATTGCACCAAAATCAAAAGCAGTTTTGGTATTATTTCCAGGTTTTTCTGAAAATAGCGAAAACGTAAAAAAAGAAGCTCCATTTTTACAAAATATTGAAAATGAAGGTATTACGATATTATTTTTAGACATAAACAAAAAATTATGGCTTAGTGACGATGAAAAAATAGATTTTTCCCAAAGCCTAAACTCCATTTTTAAAAGCAATAAAATCGACTGTAAAAATGTTTACGTAGGTGGATTTTCAAGTGGTGGAAACGTAGCTTTTTTACTTGTAAATTATTTGTTAGAAACAAAAAATGAGCTGCAAATTAAAGGTGTTTTTGCGATAGATTCTCCTTTGGATATTGAAAAATTATACAAGGTTGCAAAAGATAATATTGCAAAAAAAGCAAGCGAAGATTCTTATAACGAAGGGCTTTTTTTAGTAGATATGCTGGAAAAAGCATTGGGTGAACATTCAAAATCGTTTGAAAATTACAAAAAAGTATCGCCTTATTTGGCTTCTGTAAATTACAGTCAAAATATTGATTTTCTAAAAAATGTCAAAATTCGACTTTATACAGAGCCTGATTTGGAGTGGCAAAAAAAGAATAGAAATCGGGATTATGAAGACTTAAATGCAGCTGTTTTAGAAAAACTGCATCATTCTTTTTTAGATGCGGGTGCAAAAAAAACTGAATTTATCCAAACGAAAAATAAAGGTTTTCGAGCAGATGGGACAAGGCATCCTCACTCTTGGAGTATAGTAGAAAAAACTGAATTGTTAAAATGGGTTTTAGCGAATTAAGAGAAAATATTTAATTTAAAATTAAAAAAAATGCAATCATTACCAACAGATAGCGAACTTGAAGTGTTACAAATTTTGTGGCAAAATGGCGCACAAACCGTCCGTTTCGTGAACGACAAACAAAATAAACAGCGTGAAGTAGGTTATACTACAACGTTGAAAACAATGCAAATTATGCTTGACAAAGGTATAATTTCAAGAGAAATCGTAGAAAGAAGTCATATTTATAGCGCAAATGTAAATGAAAAAAGTACACAAGCAGAACTTTTAAAAGATTTTAATAAAAATGCTTTTCGTGGCGATACGGCTTTGCTTGTTATGCGTGCGCTCGGCGAAGGCAACGCTACTGCGGAAGAATTGGCAGAAATTAAGGCGTTTATTGAGCGAATAACTCAAAGTTAGGTCTGACTTTTTAAATTAAAATAATTTTTTTAAATATCAAAATTCGCTTAATTAGAGAATTTTGAAAACTAATTTTTTCAAAATGAAACTCCTGTTTTTTTCACATAATCTCAATTACGCATTGGGTTGGACTGTTATTCACTCCTTGTGGCAAGCCTTGCTCATTGCGCTCGTGACTGGCATTGTACTGATTATTTTACAAAAAAAATCGTCTAATTTTCGCTATGTTTTAGCAAATGCTGGTTTGTGGTCGGTGCTTTTTGCAGCTATCATTACGTTTTTTATTTACTACGATTTTTCAAAAAAAGCGAGTGAATTGGTTTTTGTACCCGAGAACAAAACGAGCGTTTTACAATTTATTTCTCAGCCCAAAATAGACGATATTCCTACATCATTTAGCTACGAAGCAAACGCAGGTTTTAGTATCGCTGAGATGAAAAATTATTTTAATCAAAATATGTATTTCATTGTAAGCCTGTGGTTTATGGGCGTTATAGTTTTTTTAGTAAAAATATTGGGAAGCATAAGTTATGTCTATTATTTGAAAAATCGCTTGAATTTTCCAGCCGAAGAATATTGGCAAGATACGCTAAATTCGATACGAGAAAAGACAAATATTACAAAATACATAGACTTAGTGGAAAGCGCATTGGTGCGTTCCCCGATAGTAATTGGGCATTTGAAACCGATGATTTTGTTCCCTATCGGCGCTATTAATCGCCTGAATACCAGTGAAGTAGAAGCAATTTTGGCACATGAACTTGCGCACGTCATGCGTCACGATTACTTTTTTAATATTTTACAAAGTGTAATAGAAGCTCTTTTTTACTTTCATCCTGCGGTTTGGTGGTTGTCGTCACAAATCCGTACCGAACGTGAAAATTGCTGCGACGACATCGCTATTTCGCTTTGTGGAAATGCAGTTACTTACGCCAAATCTTTGGTCAGTGTACAAGAAATGGCTTATTTTGCTCCTCAAATGGCGATGGCTTTTGCTGGAACTGACCGTAAAAAACATTTACTCTTGCGTGTACAACGCATTTTTAATCAACCTAAATCAAAAATAAATATCATGGAAAAAATCGCAGCAATCTGTATTTTATTCGTCACAATGGCTGGTTTTGCTTTTAGCAACACTCATTCTGGTAGCAATGCTACAAACAATAATTCTACTACAAAAAATTTAAAAAATGCTGATAATCAGCAAAATACAAGTTCATTTTATTTAAAATATGAAGAAAATGGCGAGTTGGACTCTATTCCTTTGGAGAAACAAATCGCTGATGGAAATTACAATTTTACAAATAATTTGTACGATGTAAATCTGACTGTTAAAAGTCAATATGTTACTCAATTCAAAATCAATGGTTTGGAAGTTGATAAAAAAGATATGCCCAAATTTCAGAAAATGATTAACCAATTGGTAAGTGCAAAAGATGGAGAAAACGACGAGGAATTAGACAAAGAAATGACGCAAAAATATACTTATGAAAGCCACAACGAAGGAAATACGGCAATGGACATCACGGAAAACACGATGAAAATAATCGATGACGGTGTAGTTTCTGAGTTAGTTCGCAATAGTAAAGCGGATAAACAAATCCTTACGGTCACAAAACCAAATGAAAAGGCAATCGTGGTTATTTTAGATGAAAAAACAAATGTACTTACTATTGATGGTACAAAGTCTAATTCAGCAGCTTTAAAAAAGTTAGGTTGGAAGATAAAAGGAAACAATTTACAGCCTTTGAACGCTACGCTTATGCCACCTCCGCCTCCGCCTGCACCTGGTTTGCCGCCGCTACCGCCTTTGCCGCCGAATATCGAAGATTTTAAGGAAAATGAAAGAAATCGTATGTTTGATTATGTAAGCGATTTACGCAATAGTATTGACGAACTTTCTGAAAAAGGTACTAAAAATGAAGAAGGTACAAGCAATTTAGTCAAAAAATTAGGAGATATAGAGGAAAGGATTAATGCTGAAACACCTCAATTTGAAAAGATTGAGAAAGAATTAAATGAAATTAATACGGCTGTTACTAAGCTCGGAGGAAAAGCTGTGAAAAGTAAAAAAATGATAAAAACGGTAAAGATAAACCGTGTCATCAAAGATAATAATGAAAATGAGGCTTTTGACAAATGGCTCGTAAGTGAACTGACAAAAGATGGCTACATTAAAAATAAGAATAACTACAGTTTTTCATGGGATAACAACTCTATGAGCGTAGATGGTAAAAAAGTTACTTCGGCTAATCGTGAAAAATATGCAGCTATGTACTACAAAATGACTGGCGAAAAGCGAAGTTCAGAATTTTCGATGACAAAAACGTACAAAAGTAGTGAGAATTAAATTGTAAATTTTTCGTTTTAAAATTAAAACCGTTCTGATTGTTGTAATCGGGACGGTTTTCGTCTTTTTTGATTTTTCATAAAAAATCGCCCTTGTTGTATAACACCAAAGTAGGGTGGTAGAGTAGGGTTTTATTGGGAAGACCAAGTAAGGCGAAAATTATTAGTATTATGGGGTTAAGAGCTAATTAAACTTATTTTTTGTAACCCGTTGTCTAACAAATGGGGCGCAGCATAGAAATTATATTATAAAAATTTATGTTTTAAAAAAAAGATAAATAAATATAGTAATTGTTTGGATTTTTTTTTATCTTTGCTACCTTAAGAAAAAAAATATTTTATGTTTGAAAATTATTCTGTAATTGATATGTTTTGCGGAGTTGGTGGCTTGACACATGGCTTCGTACAAGCTGGTTTTAATGTTGTAGCTGGTTATGACATTGATAAGTCATGTCAGTATGCTTTTGAAAAAAATAATAAAGGAGCAAAATATGTAACGAATGATATAAAAGATGTTACAGCAAAGGAACTTGATGCTTTTTT
>JANMGN010000119.1:0-1527 GCA_031374645.1 Chitinophagales bacterium
AGTTTATCAAATTGTACGGTCTTGTTTTTTTCAAAAAAAGCAAGAAAAAATAAAACGGTGTCGTCTTCTTCAAGCTCTTGTAGTGTTTCTGTATTGTGTTTATTTTGTATAAAAAATACACTATTTTTTTTAGAAAAACAAGTATCATTTATCGTCACAAAAAGCTGTTTTCTGATAGCTTTTATAGTAGGCAGTAATTCACAAATAATATCTAATATTTTAACATTGATATTTTTTTTATTTTTTATACTGCTATGTGTATTTAATTGATTAGTAGCTATTTGTAATGTAGTAAAAGCTGCAAAAGGAGAAGTTTTTGCAGAGGCACGTGAAAGATATTTTAGTGCCGCACGCTCGGTTTGTCGTTCTCTTTTACGAAAAAAATTAGGATTTTTTTCTGTCCATTCTTTTACTTTCTGATTAAAAAGTAGGCTCGAGTAGGGTAGAGAAATGCTAATATTTTGTTGTAAAATATCCTGTTGCAACATCGCTCTAAGGCTGACTATATCGCTGTAGTTTAGTCGATATTTTTGCCAAATATCAAAATTGATACCGCAAATTCGATAAAGTGTATATGGAAAGACCTTGCTCAAAAAAATAAAAAATCTAAATTAGTTATGTCACATAAAAAAAGATAGTGTGGCACAGATTTTGACAAAGTTAAGATAAATAATTACAAATAATGGTAAAATTATCGGATTTTTTTATTGGAAATAAACTAAAAGCTCCTCCTTACATACTTTTTAGGGCAAGATCGTTGGTAGTTCTACATTTTTTTGCCGTTGCTGTTGCGATTTGCTTAATAATAGCGAGTAATATCTTTGATTTAGAGCAAGATTTAGGTATATTGGCTACGAGTAGCCTGATAATGGTAGTAAATTTATTTATTTTTAGAAAATTTCAAAATTTTTATGTAAGTGCTAATCTTATTATCGGGCTTGCTTTTGCAACTTTTTCTTTGATGGCTTTTGATACAGGAGGTCTTTTTTCAGACAACTGTATTTGGCTCACTGTTATCCCGATGGCCGCTTTGCTTTTTGGCGGTAAAAAATCTGGATATATTTGGCTTTTTATTAGCATTACTTTCAATTTTTACCTCTATTTCTATGAAATCTATGATGTTGTTCATGTGAGAAACCTAAATGCCAGCCCTTTATACTATGTTATTAGTAATATTACGCTGTTAGGATTTACTTTTTGGATTTCATTTATTTTTAAATCAGAGCAGTATTACGTAGTAAATAGTCTTATTGAGCAAAATAAAATTTTAGAAAAAAAGAATAATGAGATAGCTGAAAAAAGTGCCAAAATATTAGAAGCTCGTCAAAAATTAGAACAATCTAATGCCGAATTGGAGCAGTTTGCTTATGTGGCTTCACATGATTTGAAAGAACCTTTGCGTATGATTACCCTTTACACGCAGATGATAAAACGAAAAATAAAGGCACAATTGGACACTGAAACCGAGGAGTTCATGGGCTTCGTGGTCGATGGTACAAAACGGATGCAGCAGCTACTCGACGACCT
>JANMGN010000415.1:0-2864 GCA_031374645.1 Chitinophagales bacterium
GCAGCAGAATCTGAACGAAACAAAAAATATTTTGTTTTGTAATAAAAAAAATAATGGATAAAAGGACTTTACTGCTTGTTGCAGGCTTTTTTACTTTCACAATTGGCTTCCTATCATTGGTTTTGATGCTGATTGGCTTAGATTTTCAGTTTATGACTTGGCTCAATTCGGCTGGTATGCTCACTGGTTTTATTCTGAGAATTTTTATGGTTCTTGGTGGAATAATCATGGCGGCTTGGTCAAGAACGGATTGGGAACAAGAAGATGGACTTTATTAAAAATAAATTTTTATATTTTTATGGCAATAATGATAACGGACGAGTGTATTAACTGCGGAGCTTGCGAGCCCGAATGTCCGAATAACGCAATTTATGAAGGAGGAGTAGAGTGGGCAATAGCCGACGGAACTGGTGTAAAAGGTTCGTACTCTCTTGGCAACGGAAATTCCGTTGGGGCAGATGATAAACATTCGCCTGTCGAAAATGATTTTTACTATATCGTACCAGATAAATGCACGGAGTGTGTTGGTTTTCACGAAGAACCGCAATGTGCTGCCGTTTGTCCTGTGGATTGCTGTGTTCCCGACCCTGAACGGGTGGAGAGCAAAGAGCTTTTGTTGGAGCGAAAAAGTGCGTTACACGTCTAAATAAAAAAGCTAAAATATTGATTATCAATATTTTAGCTTTTTTATTTAGACGGTATGGACTTCAGTTTGTTACAATCCTTATTATCTGATACAGCTTATCCGATTGCCATACTATATACGTAGTATAACGCTAAAATAAGGATAAATGTGATACCGACCATCCATTTGATAAAAGAAGATTGGTCTTTTTTATCTTGCTCGGTCATTTCTTGCTTAGAAATTGTTGGTTGTTTTGCTTGTTTTGATACTGTAGATTTTGCCATGATATAACTTTATTTTTTAATGAAAATAATTAGAATTTAAACTTAGTGCAATAATAAAAAATCTATGCCAAATTTTGTTTTATTTTGTTTTATTTTTTTGAAATAAAACGAATTTATTCCTTCAAACACATTTTTTTTAGGTCCTCCAAAGAGCCATCAAAAACATTCAAATCCACTTTTTCGTTGATGCCATAGAGCGTTCCTTTGTCTGTATATTGCCAAAAATTCCAAGTCAGGCTATCTCCTAAAATAGGTTTTTCATTTTTATATTTTGCTATCCAAACAGGGTATTCATCAAAATTTCCTTTTACCAAACGCTTGTAAAATCCCATATTGGTATAGATAATTGGCTTTGCATGATAGTGTTTTTCAACAATTTTGAGCCATTTTTTCATTTTCAGCACCAAATTCATGTTACTGTAACCTTCATCTACTTCAATATCGAGTACAGGAGGCAAATCGCCACTTTTTAATCCTGAGCTGATGATGAAATTCCATGCCTGAAAAGAAGAGGAATACATCGGGCGAAAATAATGATATGCACCACGCAAGATTTTTTGTTCTTTTGCAGAGTGCCAATTGTCTAAAAACTCACGGTCAGAAAAAAACATTCCTTCGGTAGATTTCACAAAAACGAAAGCAATTTTTTGTGAATCTACGCTTACTTCTGAGATTTTTTTCCACCAAATTTCGCCATTGTGCCTCGAAACATCTATACCGTGAACCTTGTAACCTTCGGGCGCAAGCACATTCAAAGAGTTGTATTCTTTGTATTTAACGTCCGTTTCTGCATGAAAAAAATCCCTTCTTTTGATGTAGTCGCCTGTAATTAGGACGAGTAAAGCTATTAAAAAAATCCACCTTTTTTTTCTCATAAATAGTACTAATTTTTTGGTAAAAATCTTTTTATGTCCACCATTTCGTCTAATTTTTCTTCGTTTAAAAGCACTTTTACAAAATGTTTTGCCCAATAAGGCGCAAGCGAAGTGCCTTTTGTTCCCAATCCGTTAAAAATAGCTAAATTAGGATTTTCGTGATGAAATCCCAACATTGGTCGGCGGTCTTTTGTAGTTGGTCGGATAGCTGCACGATGCGCGACTACTTGATAATCAGCGATTAAAAATTGATTTAGTTCTTCCAAAAAAATATTTTTTATTGCTGAATTTGGTTCGGAGTTCGTTGCGTTCCATTCGTAATTTGAGCCAACCCAATATGTCCCGTTGCTCAAAGGTATCAAACTTACGTTATTTTTGATTATTTTTTCGGTAAAAACCATATCAAATTTTAGCTGTAAAGCCTCGCCTTTTGCCAACGAAAAAGGTAACCACGACCACAGCGGATTATCAATAGCTTTTGCGCCTTCGCAATAAATAACTATTTGATTATCAATGTTTTGTAAAATATATTTTTCTTCTTTTAGTTTATTTTTTTCTTTTAAAAAACGTCTAAATTCGCTAATCAAAGTTGGCAAATCTACTTGTGCTGCGTTTTTTATTTCTCCAAAATTTAAGTCTTTTTTGAAAAAATGCTGAATATCGTGCGTATCAGGTTTTTGTTCAATATAATCCGAAACGCCTTCTGCAGAAGAACGCAACGCCCAGTCATTTTCTTCTTTTATGGTAGAAAGTGTCCAAAGTAAACGCCTTGAATACCATAGTTTTTTACCTAAAAAATGCTCTAAATCAAGGTAAGTTTGGGCTGCAATAGGCATCAAAGTATCAATCATTTCTGATTTTACCATTCTTCTGCCCGTGATAGGATTTATCAAACCAGCTGCTACCGAAGAAGCCGAATTACCGTGACCTTCATCGTAAACGAGTATGTCGCAGCCGTTTTGCAACAATTCCCAAGCCAATAAAGTACCTGCTAAACCCTGCCCAACGATGATATATTTTTTTTGCGACATGGTCTAAATATCTTTTTCAGCGGCTAAAACCAATAATGCACCAGCGTTG
>JANMGN010000432.1:0-3013 GCA_031374645.1 Chitinophagales bacterium
TAATTTTTCATTTTTAATTAGAAAAAATCTAAGCTCGTTGCGCAGCTCTTATCAAATAAATTTTGCCTGGAAGACAATCGCTAAAAGAGGTTTTTCCTTTCCATTCTCCACGCCAAATTACCTTATTTTTTTCAAAAAAACGCTTCATTGTGATGTTTTTTACACACCATTCTCCTGATGGAAGTGTATCAGCTTTGACGATTTCAAGCTCTTTTATTTCGAGCGTTTCTTTGTTTTTAAGTGTTGCGGAGAAACTAAGTTTAGCAGAAAATTCTTGGTAAACAATAGTTGAAGCGCCTGTGATGCTGCCGTTTTCTTCAGAAAAACTAAAAAAAATATGATACCTTGATAGAATTTTTTCATCGTTTTCTACCGTCAAAATACCTTCCCATAAGCCCGAAAGCGTGTCACGCTGAGCAAACGCCGAGGAGAGATTTACGATAAAAAAACTAGTGAGAAGTAAAAAGCATTTGAAACGCATAGGAAAAATCTTATTAGGAGATTAGCCTTTTTTGAACAGTTGGTTTTTATTTCCAATATCAAAATTTTCGGGGACAAATATTTTTATCGAAACCGTTTCGTTTACCAGCCCATTTTTAGTGGTCAGTTTAGCTCGATTGATAGTTTGTTCTATTAGATTAAAATTTGAGCCGCCGCCTTGGTCTTGCAACACAATTTTGTAACGTCCGCTTTCCACTACATAATCTAAAATTGCTTTGGTTGCATTTTCCAATTTTACGGTAGTTTCGATGAGCATGGCATCGCCAGGCCATGTTTGCAGCTCGTAACCATTCGTTATATTGACAATGATATTTTGAGCATCAGTCATGTTAAAAGTCTGATGAATGGTTTTTTCCAATTGTGCAAAAACACTCGTTGTGGCAAGCAAAAATATAAAAATAAAAATGTGTTTCATTAGTTTATAGTTTTAAAAAACAAAAGTATAGCTTATTTTAAAACTATTTAGTTAAAGACGTATTAAATTTTGGAATGTCACATTTTTTTAAGGTTTTGAACTTGATTTTATGACGAAAATTATCAGCTATTTGTTAAATGAGTTGCGAATAAAATATCAATGGAAAAATTTTAAGTATTTGGAAAAAAAATAGTAGAAACGGTTAATGATATTTGACTAATAATTCAGGAAAAAACATATCTTTGTGTAATAAAATAAAATAAAGTAAAAAATGACGATTGCCAATCCAATATACGACATCGTTTTCAAGTATTTAATGGAAGACTTGGATATTGCCAAAGGTATATTATCAACGATTTTGGACGTAGAAATACTTGAGTTGTCGCTGCAACCGCAAGAAACATTGAGCGAAACATCAAGCGAAATGAAGATAATAACGGTGTATCGTATTGATTTTGCAGCAATTATCAAACAATCCGATGGACAAACGAAGAAAGTATTGATAGAGTTGCAAAAGACAAAACGAAGCACGAACGTTATTCGTTTTAGAAGATACTTAGCTGAAAATTATAAAAAGGAAGATACTATAATAGAAAATGGCACGGAAATAAAACGCCCATTGGAAATTATTACGATATATCTTCTTGGTTTTGAGTTATATAAAACGCCAACAGCTATCCTACATTCAAAACCATGTTTTTATGACTTGGTAAATAACACGACGGCACAATATGCTCAGCAAGAGGAGTTTATAAAATTGCTTACGCACGAAAGTTACTTTATTCAAATACCGAGGTTAGAAGAAGCGACCAAAACAAGAATGGAAAAAGTGCTGAGTGTTTTTAACCAAAAATTCAAAAGTAGCGATGAACATTCTTTGTCTTACCAACTAACGGAAGAAGACCCTTTATTGCAAAAAATGGTCAATCGACTACTCAGAGCAGCAGCCGATGACGATATGCGCCGAAAAATGGATTTAGAAGACGACATCGAAAGAGAATTTTCTGACTATCAAAATACAATTGAGCAAACAAAAAAAGAATTAGAGCAAAATAAGCAAGTGATTGAGCAAAGAAATAAGACAATAGAGGAAAAAGACAAAGAACTCGAAGCATTAAGGCAGAAAATTGCAGCACTGGAAAAGTAAGATTACTTAGAGTTAAATAATAAATGCAAAACGATATTCGTATTTTGTATTGTTTTTATAAATTAAAAAAATATTTAATTGATTGATTTATAAGTATTTATGTATTTTTATTTATTTCAAATTACGTATATTTATGAGTTGGCAGTAATGCTAGAAAAACCCAACCCGAAAAGAAAACAGACAATTAATTCCAAATTTCACTAACTAAAAAAACATAAAATGATAGAAAAATTTTTAAAAGCAAAACATTGGCAACTTTTTCTTTTGACATTTGGAATTCCAATTATTTTTCAAATAATAATGATGGTTTCAATGTTTTCCAATCTTGCGACAAACTCAAATCCTGACCCAGAAAAAATGTTTAATTACATGAAATTTTTCCCAATAATTATGGTGTTATTTATGGGTATATTTTTTGGTTGGTTTTGGTCTGTTGCAATTGGTTTACAAAAGAAAGTGCCTGAAAATGTAACACTGAAAGTAAAAAAGTTTAAGATTTTTTTCTTCATTCCTATGGTTTATATGCTTTGTATAATGATTTTCATGACATATACAATGAATGGACTAATTAAAAGTGGTAGCGAACCAAATGTAGGACTTTTGGGAAGTATGTTTGCAATCATAATTCCATTACATTTATTTTCAATGTTCTGTATCTTTTACACACTATACTTTGTTGCGAAAACTTTTAAAACAGTTGAACTTCAACGAGAAGTAAAATTTTCAGATTTTGCTGGTGAATTTTTTATGATTTGGTTTTATCCAATTGGAATATGGATAATCCAACCCAAAATAAATAAATTCATAGAGGAATAAAGCACTACTGCCAACACGGGTTTGCCAAAATGGGGGCAGAAGTGCTAAATTGAGCATTTGGAATTCTATTGTACATTTGTGCTAAATATCCGCCACCTTCGCCAAGTCTAAATAATAAAATAAATGGTTTTGCA
>JANMGN010000436.1:0-2649 GCA_031374645.1 Chitinophagales bacterium
GGGATTTGCAGTCAGCCATCCTAATGCGAGGAAACCAACTAAGATGAGAAGCCCTGAAATTGCAGTGAAGATCAAGAACTTTGTCGCAGCATAACCACGCTGTGCGCCGCCCCATACGGCGATGACTAAGTAGAGTGGAATTAGTTCTAATTCATAAAACAGGACAAACAACAAGGTATTCGTGGAGAGAATTGCGCCGCTCACTCCTGCATGAATTAAGAGCATCAATACATAAAAAAGTGTTTTCCCATAAAAGAAGTAATCTAAATTATTGTATTGCGAAGGCGAGGCAGGCGCAACTTTAGAACGCCATTCATTGATATTTTTTTTCTCAGATTTGATTTCCAAACCAGCCAAAGTCGCCCAGCCCAGTTCGCCTTGCGAGTTACCTACTTTGGTAAATGGAGCTGTATAAGCTACTTTTTCTTGCAAATAAGTGACATTTTGGGTAGTATTTTGATTAAAAAACAAAAGCCTTTCCGTTTCATTTGCAGTCGAGTAAGGCATTTTATCAGACACATCTGTAAAGATACCAAGGTTGTTCCACTTAGGTTTTGCGCTCGAAATATTTTTCACATAGTCCACCGCTACATTATCTATGTAAAGCGGCGACTGATTGAGAAAAGGAAATTCATTATTTTCAAAAACAGCATTAGCATGTACCCAACCTGAGTGTCCCTCTTGTGTTTGCACTTTCAATCGGTATGCAACTACATTGTTGTTAGTCGAAGAAAGGTAAGATAACTTATCTAAAACAAGCAATTTTTCATCGTGACTAACCACACGTTTCTCTTTGCTGCACGAAGGGTCAGCATAAAGCACTGTGTTATCCGTTTTTCCTTGCAAAATAAGCTGACGTGCCGCTAATCCGAAAGGCAAATTCGGGTATTTTTTACGCAAATTAGCATAAAGCTCTAAGAATTTTTGATAATTTTGATGCACAAAAGCTCTATCGTCGTTCACTATTACTTCATTTAAAAAATCATAATAAGCGTCGGGTAAAAATACGCACTCCTCAGCAACGACCGAAGTATGTTCGTAAGGATAAAGCAACAAACCGTGCGCATACCAATAATTGATTTCGGTACGGATAAAATTCTGGAAATCAGCACTCAACATTTTTTTACTACTGGAAGAAATTTGCTGATAAGTACTCCATTTTTCATTATATGCCTTATCCATCGTTTTTCTAAAATTCATACCAGATGAAGTGTAAATTTTAGAAAGCAACCACTTTTGTGAATAAATAGCAAAGTCTTGTCGTATTTGGTACAAAATAGTGTTGTGCAAAGCTCCTTTTCCAGAAAAAGCTGTTCCGTAAGGAAAAGTTACAGCGTCTATTGTTAGTAAAATACTGTCGCTTGGTTCACAATAAAGCTCAAAGGAGCGAAAATTATGTGTTATTTTGATGCTCTTCGGTTCTGTAATTTCAATCTGAAAAGTCGCTATTTTATTGACGATTTTTTTCAAACTATCAATTTCTTGTTTTTCCAACAAGCCATTTGTTTCCGAAAAAGTAACAATGTTATCAATCTGATTATTTATTTGACAAATAATCGTGGCTCGCTTTTTCTCAGCAGTTGAAGTAAAAACAGAAACAAAAATTAAAAAAAAAGTGATAGCGAGTCTGTGAAAGAGCATATTTTTTGTTGATTATAAAGTTCCTGAAATTAGGATTGAGGGAGGTTTTGTGCAAAGGAACAAATTAAATATAAAATAGACAAAATAAAAATATTAATTTTATATATTTTTTTATTTATTTATAATTAAATGAATAAATAGCTATATTTGTACCTTAAAATGCAATAAATCGGAAACAATAAAAACCCTACATTGTTCAATAAAATATATTATTTTTTTATTTTCAAATACCTATCTAAAATAATTGTCACTTTTAGAAATGAAATACTTCTTAAATTAAACTTTTTGGTCAATTTATAAAATATGAAAAAAACCTTATTCCTACTTGTAACAAGCTGTTTTTTGGCAGCAATATTTTTTTTAAATAAAAATAAAGTAATACAAAATGCTGAAGTACAAATCCCATCGGAAGCAATGGCTGAAGGCGGTGATGCTCGTAGAGCTTGGGACTTATTGCGTTTGGCTGACCCTACGACAGGAAAAATTCCCGACGGAATTCGCAATGCAGAATTGGCTTTTGCAAAAAAAATGCCTCATGCGGACGAAATGCGCAGCGGCTCGCCTTGGGAATCTCGTGGACCTTGGAATGTAGGCGGACGAACTCGTGCTTTTGTGTTAGATGTTGCGAATGAAAAACATATTTTGGCAGGTAGCGTTTCTGGTTCGTTGTTTATCACGGACGATGCCGGCGCAACTTGGCGCAACGCAAAAGGTATAGGCAATAATCTTGGTGTGACGAGTATTGCACAGGATACACGAGTTGGAAAACAGAATATTTGGTATGCGCTGACAGGCGAAGGTACTGGAACATCAGCAAGTGGTGGCGGTGCTTTTTTCCTCGGAGATGGCGTTTTCAAGTCTATTGACAATGGCGAAAATTGGGTTTCGTTGGCTTCTACAAATAGCGGTACAGCGAGTACATTTTCACAATTGTACCAAGTTGGTTGGCGAATTGTTTGCGATAATAGCAATGCAAATGCAGATGTTGTTTTGATGGCAACTTATGGT
>JANMGN010000455.1:0-3681 GCA_031374645.1 Chitinophagales bacterium
TTCCCATTTTGTACATGAATTTATACAGCGTTAAAATCAAAACCTGTAAAATCAACTAATTCTTTGTATGATTTTTCTTGTAAAAAAAATAAATCAATAAAACTTAATTGTTACGAAATAAATTGATCTAAACAAAAATCAAGTGTAGCACTTTGTTTTTCACGCTCCTCTTCTTCTTTTGGTATTTCGCTAAAATGCAAACTATTTTCATGCGTAACAAATTCATTGTCAGTGATTTGTAAGCCATTTTTTCGTAAAGACATCAGGCAATGATTTTTCGCTACCATATACAGCCAGCTTTTAAAATAGTCTATTTTATGTTTTTTTAAGTCGTTGTGTATTTTCTCAAAAATATCCATAACGGCATCTTCCGCTTGTGGTTTATTTTTCAAGTATTTTAAACAAACGCCCAAAACCAAATGCGAATAACGGCTAAACAACTCGCCGAGCGCACGTGTATCACTACGCTCACGCCAATGTAGAATCAGCTCGTTATCCGTAAATTTTTTAAACATAAAGAAATTTGGCACAAAATTTTCACAAAAGTCATAAATCTTTCACACTTTTTTGATAAATTTTGATAAAAAAACCTTTTTTATATTGTTTTTTTAGTAAAACAGATAAAAAGTTGTACCTTTGCACGGTTTTTAAAAAAAAGACAATACAGTTTAATCATTTAATAAAATATTACTATAAAAATTTAACCATGGGTTCTAAAATCACAGTCAAAAACGGTAAATTAAATGTTCCTAACGACCAGATTGTACCTTTCATCATTGGAGATGGTACAGGTCCAGATATTTGGCACGCAGCAGTACGTGTACTTGATGCTGCCGTTGAAAAGGCTTACAAAGGCAAGAAAAAAATTGAGTGGAAAGAAGTTTTAGCAGGCGAAAAAGCCTTCAACGAAACTGGTAATTGGTTGCCAGACGAAACTTTGGCAGCTTTTAATGAGTATTTGGTAGGTATCAAAGGACCTTTGACTACGCCAGTTGGTGGTGGTATCCGTTCTTTGAATGTTGCCTTACGTCAAATTTTGGATTTATACGTTTGTTTGCGCCCAGTACGTTATTATACGGGTACGCCTTCGCCTGTAAAAAAGCCAGAAGCGGTAAATATGACTATCTTCCGTGAAAATACAGAAGATATTTATGCAGGTATCGAGTACGCAGCAGGTTCGGCTGATGCTAAAAAAGTATTGGATTTCTTGAAAAAGAATTTCCCTAAAAATTTCGATACTATTCGTTTTAATACATCCAAAGCGAACAAAGATTATATCAAAAAAGCTAAAATCGAAAGCGAAGATAGCGTAATGGTTGGTTTGGGTATCAAGCCAGTATCAAAAGTTGGTTCACAACGTTTGATACGTGCAGCTATCAAGTTTGCAGTAGAAACGAAGCAGCCGCACGTAACTTTGGTACATAAAGGTAATATTATGAAATTCACAGAAGGTGCTTTTCGTGATTGGGGCTACGAATTGGCTGAAAAAGAATTTGCAGCTACAACTTATACTTGGATGCAGTGGGAACGCACTAAGAAAGCAAGCGGCGAAAAAGCAGCAAACGATGAAATGAAAGCGGCACAAACGGCTGGTAAAGTTATCATCAAAGATGCTATTGCAGACATCGCTTTGCAACAAGTTTTGACACGTCCAGAAGATTTTAGCGTAATCGCTACGTTGAATTTGAATGGAGATTATTTGTCAGATGCTTTGGCGGCTCAAATCGGTGGAATTGGTATTGCGCCAGGTGCAAATATTAATTACGTAACAGGTCACGCCATTTTTGAAGCTACACACGGTACTGCTCCTAAATATGCTGGTTTGGACAAAGTAAATCCAGGTTCTGTGATACTTTCTGGCGCAATGATGTTGGAGTATTTCGGTTGGGATGCAGCAGCAGAATTGGTTCACAAAGGTTTGGAAAAAGCAATCGCTGGCAAAAAAGTAACTTACGATTTTGCTCGTTTGATGGAAGGCGCAACAGAGTTGAAATGCTCTGAATTTGCTGATGCAATGATTAAAAGTTTCTAATTGTTAGCATTTTTAATGCAATAATTTTAAATATAAGTACAAAAAAACGATTTTTTTCTTAATGAAAAAAATCGTTTTTTTATTTAATCAATTGATTATCAGTATTTTAAATTTTATAAAAAAGTATTTTGATTTTCAATTATTGATTGTTAGTAAGAGCTTAGTTGGCAGGTAAAACGGACTTCAGTCCGTTGCAATGTACAATAGAATGTACCAAAATATAGTCATTTGTAAATTGTCACGGACTAAAGTCCGTGCTACCCAATTTTTTACGATTTTTAATTTTTAATTACTTTCACTTTTGCTGATTTCTTTTTCTTGTAATAATCCTTGCGATTGCTCTGAATATCAGCCGCTTTTTCTTTACCTACGGCTTCTACTTTTCTTTTTTCTTGTACTTTTTTGAGGTCTTTTAGCTTTTTAGCACGTTGCTCTGCGGTGAGTGTTTTATCACTTTCAATTGCTTTTCTCTCTGCCGTACCTTGTACTTTGATAGCTCTTATTTTTTCACGCTCCTCATCACTAAGATTGGCATTTTTGGTGCTTGGAACAGCAATGTCGCCTCCTTTTGTAGTGGTCTGGGCAAACGACGTTGCGAAAATACTTGTAAAAAATAAAATACTTAACACTAATTTTTTCATTGATTTATATTTTTTATTGAGTAAAAAAATTTCTAAATATGGTCACAATATATTGACATTTATTGAGAAATAGGTTATTTTTCGATAAAAAAACAAAAAAGAGGTATGCTGCGTAGGCATACCTCTGAAATACAATAATTTGCGCGTAAAAGTTTTGGTTTCGAAATACTTACTGTATTTATCTTTTTCTTTGATAACCTAAAAGTCAAACACTTGGTTTTGGTATTTGCTTTCGCTTATCTGTTTTGTAAAAACTTATGGTAACACCGACTTTCGTCTTTGGTAATCTACGAATAGTGTTATCTTTACAATATTTTATGGTCTGTCGCAATGGACTGAAGTCTGTTTTACCAGATAACTAAGTTTTTACGATTATTTTTTACTTGTCTCTTAAAGCAGCACTTGCACCAACATTCACGTTCACAGTGAATTGCTCGGTAGCCATACAGCCTTTGCTATCACGCACCATAACAGTATAGGTAGTTGTCATGTTTGGTTTTGCGATAGGGTTGCTACTTGTAGGGTTATCTAAACCCATTGTTGGTTTCCAACTGTAAGTAAGTGCGCCATTTCCAGTCGCTCTAATATCCAGTTTGGTTTTTTCGTTTGGTTCAACACTCACGTAGCCGCTTGTCTTGATACTTGGTCTTTGACCCACTTCTACATAAACTTCGTCACGAGCTGTGTTGCCTTTTGCATCAGTCACGATAACTTTGTAGGTAGTGTTGAAGGTTGGCGTAGAAATTACAGATGCCGTGGTAGAGGCTGCAAGTTCTTCGTTAGGAATCCACTTGTAAGTGTAAGGAGGAAAACCGCCTGCTGCATAAGCAGTCAATTCAGTGTAAGCACCGTAGCAAACAGAAAGATCACTTCCTGCGCTAACTTGTAATTGAGATTGTGCTTGTAATTTGTTTGTTAAGATAATTGTTAGCGCAAATACGCCGAAGAAAAATGATAAATTTTTCATTTTAGTAGTACTTTAAATTTTGGTTAAATAAATAAAAATTG
>JANMGN010000470.1:0-6863 GCA_031374645.1 Chitinophagales bacterium
AAATTTTTAGTTATAAATTTAAAAATTTAGTTAAATATTTTAAAACATTGATTATCAATATTTTATATAGAAAAATATTTTATTAAAAGTGTAGAGAATATTTATTAATAGCCGATTTGACTAATATTCTGTTTTTGTATATCCAATTTTTCTACATTTCTAAAATAACTGGCGATTGCCGAAAATTTGTCACAAAAATATATTTTTTAAAATTCTTATTTATTTTAAAATACTAAAAATCAACTATTTATGATATATGTATCGTAAAATATATCTATTTTACAATGTCATAAAATGATTGCATTTTATGTATTTTTTCAGTTGCGAAGAATTAACTTTGCATCAGAGAAAACGAGTAAGTGGAAACGTACTTGAGTGCTTGTTCTAAAATAACTGATATTTTCACAACGACAAAAAATCTCAATCATTACTATAAGTAGTTGGGCTAAAATAAACGTAATTTTTTTAAAGGGAAGTCGTTGTAAAATAACAGCATAACTTCCTTTTAGTCAGTTACTTATGTTATTTTACAACGACAAAAAAATTACCGATTATTTCTATACGCCTATTTACGCCTACTGAATGAAAAAATTATATATCATATTTTGTCTTGGTCTTTTTCCTTTTCTTACAAACGCTAACGATTGTAACGATAAGGGATTATACGATGAGTTGCCAGTTGAAATAAAAACTGCAATAGAGGAAGCTAATGTAAAATCAAGAGAGAGTACGGAAGTTGCTCAAAAAATACTCGAAAATTTGAGGCTAACTGTTCAGCAAAATCAAATATACACGGAGATACAGCGGTACGATTATTTACAAAAAATAGAAAAAACAGCGGGCATTATTTATGAGGAAAATAATGAACTCGAAAAAGCAAAAGATTGCTACCAAAAAGAGCTTGCGTACATAGAATTTACGGGAAACAAAGAGAACAAAATGGGTGCATTTATCGATTTGGCGATAGTGGAAAAGCGCAAAGGGAATTTTAAAGAAGCAAAAGGTTATTATTCTCAATGCCTCGAATTGGCGGAAAAAGAAAATAACAATAGACTACAAGATTTTGCGCAGTACGGTTTAGGGACGCTCTATGAAGCAAGTGGAGAGTACGAAAAAGCGGTGCAGTGCTATTTGAAATCGTTGAAATTAGCAGAAGAGCGTGGCTCTCGTTCGGATGCTATCAATACGATGCAAAATTTAGCGATTACTTACACCAAGCTGAATAATAATCAGTTGGCGCTTGAAACTATTGAAAAGGCTTATGCTGAAACTAAAAATGTGAAGGATTCTACCTTAGTAGCAAGTATTATTTTTGATTATGGAAAGGTTTTGGCAAAAATAGGCAACAAAGATGCAGCTTTGGAAAAGTTCCAACAATCTTTGGAAATGTTTAAACTGCTAAATTTCAAGCCTTTAATAGCACGTTCTTTGTTTTATATGGCAGATATTCATACGCAAAAAGGGAATTTTGAAAAAGCAAAAACTACTTTTTTGGAATGTAAAAAGTATGAAAATTTTATTTCAAAACGTAGTTTTACAGAGTTACATATAAAATTAGGCGATTTATATCTAAGAGAAAACGATTTTCAGAAGGCAAAAAAAGCCTATTCAGATAGCTATGAAGTAGCAGACAAATGTGATTATAAAGAATTGAAAAAAGAGAGTAGTGCAAAATTATCAAGTATTTTTAATACTTTGGGCGACTACAAAAGTGCTTTTTTTTACATGAATATTGCGTCGAATATCAAAGATTCTATCTACAACGAAACGCAAGGAAAAGCTATCACAGAGCTACAATTAAAGTATGATTCGGAAAAAACAGCACACGAAATAGAGAGTTTAAAATTTGGGCAACGCCAAATGTGGTATCTTTTTGGAGGTTTAATTTTGGTTTTAGCCATTGCTTCTGCCTTGTATTTTGTCCGTTTGACCCGCAAAAACAACAAGGAATTGATGCTTAAAAACAGCCGAATTAAAGAGCAAAATAAGACTTTGACGGAGCAAAATACGGCACTCGAACAGTTCGCTTATGCAGCTGCGCATGATTTGAAAGAGCCACTCCGAAACATCGGAAGTTTTGTGAATTTGTTGCAAAGACGCTACCAAAATCAGTTCGACGAGAGTGCTTTGGAATATATGGGTTTCATTACTTCAGGCGTAAAACGTATGAATGATTTGCTAACGGGGCTTCTGAATTTGTCTTCTTTGACTTCAGAACGTGCTGAAAATGAGGACGTTAATCTTTCTGAAATCGTAGAAATCGTAAAATCAAACTTGAAAATAGCTATCGAAGAAAAAGATGCGATTATAAATTACAAAGGGAAAGCGGAACATATCCCGATGAACCAAATGCACATGATACAGCTCATGCAAAATTTGGTCGGAAATGCCTTGAAATTTGTTGAAAAAAGACCAAAAATCGATATAGATACGCAAGAAACAGACGATAATTTTCAAATTACAGTCAATGACAACGGTATCGGAATGGACAAATCTTATGAAAGCAAAGTTTTTCGCCTTTTTCAACGTTTGGACAAAACCAAAAATTATGAAGGCAACGGTGTAGGGCTTTCGATTTGTAAAAATATTGTGGAAAAATACGGCGGAAAAATCTGGTACGAATCAGAACTCAATCACGGAACTCAGTTTTTTATACATATACCTAAGTCGCCAGTTTTGAAAACGGCGTAACCAAAGGTAAAATATGATTATGTGTTATCTAAGACACTCGATTGAAGAATCGAGTGTTTTTTTTGTTTAAAATAAACGAAAGTTTTTATTTTTACGTTACTTAGATAGTTATTAATTTTCCGTGATTATCAACCTTGACAGGGTTTTAAACTCTGTCAAGGTTGATAATCAAAAAAAATCCACTAATTTTATGCCTTATCGTTTCTTGCAATTTGCTGCTTTCAGTGTCTTTTTCGGCAGAGCTTATCAACATTTTTTTCGAGATGCGCCGCTTCGGGTACTCCTTTGGGACGAAGAATTGATGTCACCGATGTTGGCGAAATTTGGTATTTTTTGGCAAGATTACGCAACCAATCCGCAAACGGAAAAAAATATCATTCTCTTGACGCAAAGTATTGGTTTTCTGTACTTTATGGCGGCAATTAGCATTTTTTTTATTTCAAAAAATGAAAAAATTGTAGCTAAAATTGCTTCGTTTTTTATCCTTTTTGCAACCTTAAATTTGCTCGTTTTAGCCTTTTGCTACACCAAAGATAAGTTTTTTAATGTAGGACAATTCTTTGAATTTGCGATACAAGTCGGTACGCCCGTCGCTTTATTTTTGTACGGAAAAACAAACGAAATACGTTTTTTATTTTTTGTAAAAATACTTTGTGGGCTCACTTTTATTTGTCACGGACTGTACGCAATAGATTATTATACCACGCCCGTAGATTTTATTTCTATGACCATGAACGGTTTTTCGATGGAAGAAAATATTGCAAAAACCTTTTTATACTACATCGGTATCGCTGATATTATAGCAAGTATTTTGATTTTTTTACCTAAAATAGATAAAATTTCCTTAGTTTATATGATAATTTGGGGCTTTTTGACGAGTTTTGCACGATTTTATGGTCACTTGTACGAAGGTTTGTTTTTGAGTACCTTAGAACAATCTTGGTTTCATGTAGTGTATCGTTGCAGTCATTTTTTGTTGCCAATAGTATGTTTTTTAAAATGTGATTTACAAATAGTTAATAAAAAAGTGTAGATTTGTAAGAAAAAATCAGTTTACTTATGATTTTCACTTTTCTAACTCACGGGTCTTCAAGACACGTGAGGTAGGAAAGTGAAAATCATTGAAATTAAGACACTTAAAAAACATCGTTTTTAATATTTTGCTCAAATGAAAAATACTAATTTTATATTTTTAACGCTTATTTTTTCTTTATTCATCAATTTTTCATGTACTTATACGGAAAAAATACGTGACGGCAGAACAGCTTTCGAGCGCAAACAATACAACGTAGCTGTACCGATGCTCGAAAAAGAATACGCACGTGCCAGCATCAAAAAGGATAGGGTAGCGTTAGCTTTAAAAATTGCTGAAAGTTTGGACAAAATAGGCAAAAGTGAAGCCGCTATTCAGTGGTATAAAAAAGCTGCCGATGCCGACGAAGCCAACGTAGATGCCACAAAATCCTACGCTCTTGCGCTCAAAAAAGACGAACAATATTCAGAAGCTACCAAGGTCTTTAAAGCACTTGGAATCACCTTGGGTAGTCCTTTTGAGTACAGAAAAGAAATCGAAAATTGTCAAAATGCAACGAAATGGAAAACTTTGCGAACGCCATATCTCATTGATAAACAGTCGTTTAACTCCTCAAATGACGATTATTCGCCCGCGTTTTATGCAGCTGACCAATTGGTCATTACGTCGGATAGAAGCGCAAATATAAAAGACGAAAAGTACAAATGGACAGGAAAATCTTTTAGTGATTTGTATGTCGTGGACAAAAACAATGGAGCGATAAAACCTTTTTCTGCACAAATAAATACGCCTGCAAACGAAGGTACAGCAACTTTTAACGCTGATTTTAGCCTAATGGTTTTTGTCAGAAATGCTGCCGAAAATAAAATAGACGACCAATATACTAAACTTTATTTTGCTGAAAAACAAGGGATTTTGTGGTCGCCAGCTGCGATTTTACCTTTTTGTGTCGAAAAAACAAATTATTGGCATCCTGCGCTTTCGGCTGACGGAAAAACATTGATTTTTGCAGTGAACGGAGAAGATGGTTTTGGCGGTTTTGACCTTTTTATGAGCCAAAAAATAGGTGCAGATTGGTCAAAACCAAAATTATTACCTCGAAATATCAATACCGTCGGAAATGAAATTTTCCCTACCATAGATGCTGATACGCTTTATTTTTCTTCTGATTTTCATGCAGGAATGGGTGGTTTGGATATTTTCAAAACGTACCAAATTGGCGATAATCTTTGGGCGCAACCGCAAAACCTTCGTGCGCCTATCAACTCAGGTGCGGACGATTTTTCGTTTATTATTGAAAAAAATAAAACGGCTGAAAAAAATATTTTGCAACGTGGTTTTCTTACTTCCAACCGAAAAGGTGGACAAGGTGGCGATGATATTTATGCTTTCCAAAAAGTAATTTTACCGCCGCTTCCGATAGATACTACGAAGAAAAATACGACTCCCGACACGCCAAAATACGTAGATTATAAGCTGATTTTAGATGTTTATTCTTTAGAAAAGATATTTGCGGAGGCTGATAATCCGAACTCAAAAGTAGTCGCTCGAAAAGGTATTTCTAACAGCAATATTAGTATTTTATTTGGAAAAGAAAACAAAAAAATCGTAAGCGATAAAGATGGTTTTTCGATTATGGAACTCATAGAAAACACTGATTATCAGTTTTTTATGAGTAAAGACGGTTACCTGAATAACAGCGCAAAGTTCACTACAAAAGGTATAGTGAAAGACCCTGCAAATCCTGTACAAAAGTTTGAACTCGAAGTCGTTTTAGATAAAATATACAAAAATAAAGAGGTCGTTTTGGAAAATATTTACTACGATTACGACAAGTGGGAAATCCGCTACGATGCGCAACCTACGCTCAACAAATTGGCGCAAACTTTGGCTGAAAATCCGACGATAAAAATACAACTCAGCTCACATACTGATTGCCGAGGAAACGACAACTACAACGAGGAACTCTCGCAACGTCGGGCGCAATCTGCGGTAGATTACTTGATTTCAAAAGGGATAGAAAGCAATCGATTAACTGCAAAAGGTTATGGAGAGAGCATTCCTGCCGCCGCTTGCCAGTGTTCAAAATGCAGCGAAGCGGAACACCAAGCGAATAGAAGAACTACTTTTAAGATAGAATAAATGCAAAGTATTAAGTATAAAAGTATGGCTGTTGAAGGATTGTAGCTTATACAAAAAAAAGGCTGACGAAACATCGTCAGCCTTTTTTATAAGTGATAACTAATCTTATTCAAAAATTAATTTTTGAGTTTGGAATTTACCAGCAGCATTACGAATAACTACATAGTACATACCAGCAGCTAAATTGTCACGCTCGATAACCGCTTGACCTGTTACATTCTGAATGTTACGAACAACTTGACCAGTTACAGTAGTAACATCAACGTTGTAAACACCTTCTGTTGCGATAGTCAATACTGCGTTTCCTGATGCAGGATTTGGTGCAATATTCACATCAGCATCTAATGCCAAATCTTGCGTATTCACTTTTCCACAAGCCGTACAAGCGTCCCATTTAAAGCAAATAGTTGTAGCAGCAGTAGGAATTTTTAAAACACGGTTGAAATCACCAGTACCTTGTGTACAAGCAGGAGTTGGTAATGTAGCTGCAGAGAAACACTCTTGAGCAATGCCACATTCGCCCCACTCGATCGGAGTATTTAAAAATTTGAACAATAATCCAGTTCCTTTAGAAGCGTTTGGAAATGTAATTTTTGTACTCCACACGTTATTACCAACACTTGTAAATTTTGGTGTAAGAGGATCTTTTGGAGTCCAGTTTGCAATTACCGTAGAACCAGTTTTTGCATTTGCATCAGCGAAGTTACCAGCTATCTTTACAGTAGCTAATTTGTTAGTTTTTAAATATTCTGTTAAGTCCACTTGGAAAGTGACATCAACTTGTGCATTTACGTTCAAAGCGATGAACGCAGCAAATAAAATCATGTAGATTTTTTTCATGTTAAATAAGTTTTTAGAAAAAATGAATAATTAATTTTTAAAAGTTTATGCAAATATATGTATCAATTTTATAATCTAATATATTTTTTTAAATTTTTTTTTCAAATTACACAAATTTGACAATCAGACGCTTTTTTATCTTGTAAAAATGCTTTTT
>JANMGN010000476.1:0-7054 GCA_031374645.1 Chitinophagales bacterium
ATAAATCTGATAAATGCCCTACTGAAAAAGGTGTTGCTGCTTATAACGGTTGCCCAATACCTGATGCGGATAAAGATGGTGTAGCGGACAAAGATGACAAATGTCCTACTGTTTTCGGAGCAGTAGCAACGGGCGGTTGTCCAGATACGGACGGTGATGGTGTAGAAGACAGTAAAGATTTATGTCCAAAAATAGCTGGTACTGGAGCAAAAGGTTGTCCGAACACAGCTGAAATTGCTGCTTTGCGTGCAAAAGATAAAAAACCTGTTGCTGTACAACCTGACAAAGAACTACAAAGTAATAAAGAAACACCAAGTAAAGTAGTAGCAAATAAGGCAGAAGCAGAAATGCAAAATAAGATTTTGTTAGAAAAAATAGGAAAAACTGAAAAAATTAGCAAAGTTGAAAAAATAGAAAAAATAGAAAAAGCGGAGAAAATTGTCAAAACGGAAGAAGTTAGTTTTGAAGAAGTGAAGCTGGTTATAGACCTTTCAGCCAAAAAAATAAAATTTGCAAGTAATTCTGATATTTTAATGAAAAATGCTTATACTGAGTTGAATAGAGTTGTAAAGGTGCTAAAAACGTATTCTAATTATTCGTTGGATATTAATGGATATACAGACAATATAGGTAAGGACGATAAAAATACGGTACTCTCAAAAAATCGTGCAAAAAGATGTTATGATTATCTCCTTTCCAAAGGTATTGCCAAGAATAGAATGACCTATCAGGGTTTTGGAGCTGCACAACCCATAGCAAATAATGACACAGCAGAAGGGCGTTTCGAAAATAGACGTGTGGAGTTTAAATTAAAATAAAAAAATCGCAAAATATTGGTTATCAGTATTTTGCGATTTTTTTTATCGTTTGCGAAAAATAAATTTTTCTTATTTTTTCTCGCTATAAAAATACTACCTTTGTACGACTAAATAACAAAAGAGCAAAAATCACTTTTTTTACTAAATTTTTAAAACCTAAGAATATAATTTTGAACAACCAAGCGTCTGAAATAGACGGCTCAAAATCATATTCTGCACTAACCAAATTATGAATAACATCAACCGAATTATCACACTCGACGAATTTATTATTCGTCGGCAAAACGAGTTGCCTTTTGCCTCAGGCGAACTCACAGGATTACTAAGAGATATTGGAATCGCTGCAAAAATTGTCAATCGAGAAGTCAATAAAGCAGGTCTGGTCAATATTTTAGGCGTAGAAGGAAGCGAAAATGCTACTGGCGACTTGGTACAAAAATTAGATATTTATGCCAACGAAAAACTGATAGAGTGTTTGCAAAACAGTGGCGAATGTTGCGGAATTGCTTCTGAGGAACTCGAAAATTTTATCACAATTCCGTCTGTTGCAGACAAAAAAGCCAAATACGTTGTACTTTTTGACCCACTCGACGGCTCTTCAAACATAGATGTAAATGTTTCCGTAGGAACTATTTTTGCGATTTATCGCCGTTTGAGTGATACGTCAGCAGATTGTGAGATAAAAGATTTTTTGCAACACGGTAGCGAGCTTGTCGCTGCGGGTTACGTCCTTTACGGCACTTCTACGATTTTGGTTTATACCACAGGAAACGGTGTAAATGGCTTTACGCTCGACCCTTCTATTGGCGAATTTTGCCTTTCGCATCGGGACATAAAAATACCAGCACGTGGCAATTTTTACTCTGTTAATCAAGGTTATTATCTAAAATTTGATGTAGAAATGCGTCGATACATAGATCATTGCTCGGATATGAACCTTGGTTTGCGTTATATTGGTTCTATGGTTTCTGATATTCATCGTATTTTATTTCAAGGTGGTATTTTTCTTTATCCGAATACTCGAAAATATCCGCAAGGAAAACTTCGGTTGGTCTATGAATGTAACCCAATGTCTTTCATTGTAGAGCAAGCAGGCGGCAGGGCTATAACCTGTCAATTGGAGCGAATTTTGGATTTGCAGCCGCATCATTTGCACCAAAAAGCCACTATCGCAATAGGCTCGCCAGACATGGTGGACGATATGAAAGCGTTTGTGGAGCGGTATAGTGCTGCTCCTCAATAATTTAGAACGTTGATTATTAGTATTTTATAAAAAAATCTATAATTTGGAAAATAGCATAAATAGCGGACTGAAAGGAAGTTGTTTATGCTGTTTCTTTTAAGCAGCAATCGCCCAATTGTGTCTTACCCAAAGCAAATGAAAAGGAATTACCTCTGCATAGTGCGCCTTATTATTAAAATCATATTTTTCTGCCAAAAGCCTTTTTACAAAATCATCTAACGGTGCCGTATTTACTGCCAAATTACTGCTCTTTTGGATTATACTTTTCAAGATGCAGATAAATAAAAAACTACGTATATGTTGCTCATCTTTCATATAGCGGTTATAGTAGCGAAGCAAATTCTCTACTTTTTCTTCTACATTTTTTTCTCCGTCTATTAACTCGTGCAAAATAACGGCGATTTCAATAGCGATATTCCTACCACTTTTGTCTTTATCTGACATAGGAACAGCATTTTGAAATTTTTTGGTCTTAAAATTCACACTCCCTTTGGGTAAGGCTTCTATTTTTTCTAAAAAGCTCATATAGGCTTCTATAATGTACCAGTCTTCTTTTGTGCTTTGGGTCAAAGCGTCAAAATTTTTATGTTTTTTTCCTTTTTGAAATAACCCCAAAGCTAACTCGTAATTACCTTGATGAAATATCAAACGAATGGTTTTTTCTATACTATTGAACCAATTATTAGTTCCTTCTACTGTAATATTAAGTGCTTCTTCGGAGCTTATCGTTGCAGCTTCGTATTCTCCCAAGTTAGTATGTGCTACGATTTTATTATTTAAAAATAAACTCAAAAAATTATCTGCATTATAAGGCTTCTTTCGGATTAAGGTTATCGCTGTATTACAGGTTTCGAGGACAGATTTGTAATCCATGCGACTAAGGTATTTTAGCAATGCAATCGTATAAGTATTAGCAATTAACACACAGCTTGAATTTTCACGCAATCTGGGATATAAATCTCTAAAATAGCTATCTGCCGCATCAAATACTTCAGGCTGCATACCAATACTTTTGGTATAGTAGGACATCAAATCGTCAAAATAAGCCATTGCTTTGCGCTCTGCGGCATACTCTATTTCTAATTGTTCGCATAAGTCTTTGTATTTTAGGTACTCATTTTTGTCTTTTAGCTTTTGGACATATATATTCCTCAGCATTGTAGCAACTTTAAGTGATACTTCTGTTAGCTCAAATTTCTGTGTTTGTTCTAATAATTCTCTACCATACAGCGCAATAGTATCGTCATACCCAAATTTAAGAACAACACTAAGGATAGTCGCCTGTTGTGTGCAGCGCAATAAGGCTTGTGTATATTCTTTAAAAACAGGATTTGCAGCATCAATAAAAAAAAGGGTTTGGAGCAGCTTAGTACGATAATCTACCCTAAATCTTCTATAATTCGGGTCATCTTCATCTTTGTAGCCAATGCTTTGTGCAGCAAGGGTTTCGTTATCGCCATCATCGCTTTTTAGGAAACGAAAAAATTTAGTATGGTTGGAAGTGCTGTCTTGATTATCCAAAACATCAATATTGCGGAGTTTGTAGCCGTTGAGCAAACCGCTAAGTTCGTAAAGTGCTTTATATTGTTTAGAGTTTGGTCTCATATATCAAAAAAGAGCGTTGTTTTTCTACCTATTTTAATCATAATTTGATGTTCGTGAAACACACAAAGTTAGTATTTAGTTTTTAAATGAATACTTTTTTTTATTTTTTTTTTGTAAAAAAAGGGTCATTTTTTTTTTTTTTTTTACACAAAATACTGATAATCAATTAATTATGATATTTATGATTTTTTACATTTGTTAAGAAAATGTTATAATTTGCTGTTCGTGAAAACCACCAAACTGTCCTTGTAGATTACGGATTTAGCATTTAACTTTGTGTTATCGAAATTCGTAAAAAAACAAATTTTTTTCACTCTTAAATCTAAAATACGCTATGCTACTAACACTCGTAATTACTATACTTATACAATGGGGGCATCATCAAGACGCCCGCAGAATTTTATCAGTTACCTCCTGCACAGCAAGAACAATACGTCAAAAAAATAATTGATGATAAATTAGATGGTATATAGAAGCAAATTTATTTTCTTAAAATTTGACGTTCGTGAAAACAGGTAAACTGTCCTTGCAAAACCAACAAAGTATTTTTATCTTTGTAATATTATTTAGAAACGAAAAAAATCAACCAACTCGAGTAAAGGCGATTATTTTGTTTCGAGATTATTTTAACCTAAAATAACTATTTCAAAAGGCTACTTCCAACTTTTTGCGGAGCATGGAAGCAGCCAAAAATTAACAAAAATTTTTAAAACACAAAATTAAGTAAAAAAATGAAAAAATTACTAAAATTATCAACGGCTTTTGTTGTAATCGCCGCACTTACGTTTGCTTGTAATAAAGAACAATTAGACAATACGTCAAATTCGACACTTGGTGTGCAATCAACTAATAAAGAACAAGCCAAAATTAGCGAGGAAGAAAGTGCTGATATTGCTAAGACCATCAAAGAAATAGAAGGCTACAAAGAGAAGTTTGATAACTGGCGACAAGGTAAAAATACACAAGAACTAATCGATACAAAAAGCGCAGGAGAACAAATTGAGATGATATGGAACTATAAAGTGAGCAGACCAGGTACTGTTTTTGAAAAGTACGAGTTCGTGACAGCCGTTGCGGAAGTTGGTACTAAAGAAGTAAAAGAGTGGACAGGTGCAGATGCTGCTCACGCTTATGAGGCGGTAAAAGAGCAAATTGTAAAGCTATACAATGGTATCGAAGGTAGCGATAAAGGTATCAATATGATTGATATGGGAAATCCTTCTTTTGAGAATGGTAAGTTAATTATGTATATTCAAATGAATGTTGGGGTTGGTGCTATTGAAGATGGTGCAATGCCTAATGCTGAGGGACGTAATTCATTTTTTCGTTGGGCACTCGACCCAATGGGATTTGTTCAAGTAGGTTGTGGTAGTGCTTCAAATCAAGAGATTGCACTTTCTGTAAATCAAACACTTGGATTTTTTCTTAAAAACTTACCTCCTTATTCTAATGGAGCAAATCCCAAAGTTTCAAGTGTTCAAATTCTTAGTGCTGTTGATCACGTCCAGACAAATTACTTTGGGACAGGCTTTCCGTTGGGACCGATTACTAATCCTCCTAACATTACAGTAAGTACACAACCATTGTTTGTAGTGAAAACTACAACGCTTCCTAATAGTGGAGTAACTTCTCCTTATTTGAATCAAGGACAATATAAAATCCATGCTGATGTAAGTTTCGGAGCTAATAATTTTCCAGACGAAAATTGTTTTAATATCACAAAGTTAGGTTCTTATTGTATCACGAATAAAGAAGCAGGGGAGGGTTACACTGGACGAGTAAATACTACATTGGCGACAAATTTCAATACAAGAAGACGTTTGTTAAGTACATACGTAGGAAGTAGTGCCTTAAGTACAGATAATCCTCTTACTGTACAGGCTCCAGATGTCTATCTACAAGAACATCCTACTTATCACTTTTATGGGAGAGTAGCTAATGTGATAGTTGCATGCTGTATTGAACCTGCTCCAGTTGAAATGATGTAATTTTAATAATAACCAAATGGCACTAAATTGATGAGTTTAATTTAGTGCCATTTTTCAACTTAAAAAAAATGAAAAGAAAACTAACTATTTTATCATTTGTTATTTGTCAAATAGTGTTCGGGCAATCGAGTTTTAATACATTTTCTGACCTATCTGGCAAAGGAAGCGTTGATTTTGTATCTATTGAAGTAGCAGACGGTTATGTTTGCTGTCTGAGAGAAAAATTAGAGAATAAACTCTATAAAATTGATAAAAAAGGTAAGATTACCTATCAAAAAAGTTTGAATTTTGGTGGTTACGTTCGTTACGGCTCTATCGTAAGCAACGGAGCGAAAGTCTATTTTCATGGAGATCGCTATGAGCCTTTTGATGGTATTAATATCAATGCTTTTTATCAATCAGGTAGAAAAACAGTATTTGAAATCAAAGATGATTTTTCTTTTGGCAAAGAAAATATTTACAATACTGTTCCGAAGGGCGCAGGCAATATGACTGGATTACAAACAGGATTTATTGACATAAGGTATCAAAATTCAGCTTATTTTTACAATGATACACTTTTTATGGTACGTTTTTATGTATTGTATGATACCTTGACGGGAACAACTGCGTTTCAAAGAGGACTTCAATTGGAAAAAACGCTCCTGAACTCAACGTATGCAATTGCTAAAAACTTAGGTGCTAATTTTGGTGCGTATTATTGTGCTATCACTACACCCAAAAATATTTATGCTTATGGAGAAGTAGGTAAGATAACTGACGGACAGATACTTATCAACGGCGCACCAGTAGGAAAATTTGATAGAAATGGAGAGCTTTTGAAAACTTCCAATTTTGACAATTTATACTCTGGCTACTTTGCAACAGGCTCTGTTGGTCAGTACTATAATGCCAAACTGTACAGCAGTTACATCAGAAGCCCTTTTGGTTCTACGACCGACTGTAAAGGGGAAGGTACAGCAATTGATATACGTGATGAAGATTTTAATCTTGAGAAAATTATAACTGTCCCAGACTGTTACGTGATTCCTTCTGGAAGTCGTCCTTTTGCTTTTGATGCAAATAAAAATATTTACTTGCAAACTAAAGGTTATAAAAACAATGAAGACTATGCTAAAATATTCAAATATGACGCTAAACTTACTCTAAAATGGGAAAAAAGGATTGAAGGCAGACTGACACCAATCCAAATTATCGCTACTTCTGACAATGGCATACTGGCAGCTTGTATTGAGTTGGGTTCAGATTTTTCTCAAAGCACTTTACGACTCTACAAGCTCAACGCCGATGGCGACATTACCGCAATCACAACACTTGGTACGGTAAACATTCCAAAAACGCTATTCTACCCTAATCCTTTCCAATCGCAACTCTCTCTACAAGAAAATATCGAAGGCGCA
>JANMGN010000481.1:0-1874 GCA_031374645.1 Chitinophagales bacterium
AAAAAACAATAAAAAATTATTCATCAATTAAAATTTACCTTATATGAAAAAATTAGCACTATCAACCTTTGTTGTAGTCATTACACAACTCTCTATCCTCGCACAAGCCACGCTTGTAAAAAACATCAATCCTACGGGCGATGCTTTCGATATTACGGTCAAAGCAAACACCAAACCTTTCATCAGCAACGGAAAATACCTCTATTTTGTAGCCGATAATGGTAAAGATGGCAGAGAAGTCTACCGTACCGACGGCACAGATGCAGGCACTATCATGCTCAAAGACATCAATTCAGGTAATAATAATTCATTAGCAACGGGTTTTACCGTTTTCAAAAATGAAGTCTATTTTTCTGCTTACGATGGAAAAGCAGACGGACTATACCGTACCAACGGCACAGCCGCAGGTACGGTATTAGTCGCTAATGTAGCGCTCGAAGAAGGCACTTACGCATCAGGTAAGCCTACTATGATAGAGTACAAGGGCGAACTTTATTTTTTAAACGATGAAAGCAAACTATACAAAACCGACGGCACAAGCGCAGGTACAGTCAAAATAAAAGATTTTTTCAATAGCTTTTTAAGTTATCCGACGCCGCCAAACTTTTGTATCCTCAACAACAAGCTCTATTTTATGGCTCGCACCAACAAAGATGAAGTACAACTCATAGAAAGCGATGGTACAGCCGCAGGGACAAACATCATTAGTGATACACCAAGTATCAATGACAATGTAGATGAACTAACTGTTTCTAATGGCAAGTTATTTTTTCAAAATAATTATAAAAACAACACTAATCCAGAGCTTTTCGTAAGCGATGGCACAGCAAACGGTACTGTATTTGTAAAAGACCTCAATGGCAGTACAATTGCAAATGGAGGTTCTTCGCCTGTCTTTTTTGCACCTATCAACGGTGTTACCATATTTTTAGCCAACGGCAGTATGTGGAAAACAGACGGCACAGCCGCAGGGACTACTCAAATTCAGCCTTTTAGTACAAATTCTAATCAGTTTTCTACCAATCCTTTTGTTTCAAATGGCAAATTACTTTTTAGCACAGGAGGGACATCATCATTTGAACAAAATCTTTGGGCAACCGACGGTACTAAGGTAGGTACAGCACAACTGACAAATATGTTTCTCTCCTCTGACCCAAAGAGTATCATTACAGTAGGTGCAAAATGCTATTTTTCAGCCTCTCCCAGTACCAGCGGACGAGAGCTTTGGGAAAGCGATGGTACAAAGACAGGCACAAAAGAACTACTCGACATCTATAAAGGTGGCAGTTCAGAAATTTCTAATATTTACAATTTCAATGGAACATTGTATTTTCTTGCCACCAAAGGCAGCGCAGCAGGTGGCTACGAATTGTACAAATATACACCAACCGTAGGCAGCCGTGAACTTACCCTACTAAAAGATGCAATCAGTGTTTCGCCTAATCCTACAAGTGATTACCTAAATATCAGCATAAAAAGTCCATCTTCCAACGGAACTATCCGCTTAACAGATTTGAATGGCAAAACACTTTTTGAACAAAAAGTAATAAATGAAAATTCACTCCAAATAACGACCGACGGATTCACAAAAGGACTATACCTCATAGAGTACCGCAACGATAAAGGCACACAGATGGAGAAAATAATCATAGAGTAAAAATAATTTTTTAGATAAACGGATAAAATTCTTATCCGTTTATCTAATTTGAATACTTACAATTTTATTTCAAAAAATACTTATAAAGTACCTTTACGGTTACCTTATGAGCAGCACTTCTTTTTACAAATAATAAAAAATTTTACCCATTATGAACACAATTAAAATTACGCTTCGCTGCTTGATATGGACAATTCTATTGCCACTTCAAGCGACC
>JANMGN010000483.1:0-5556 GCA_031374645.1 Chitinophagales bacterium
GAATTTTTACAGGATTTCAAGACTAATTTATACAACGAAGAAATTTATATTTCAACACCAAATGGAGATTTGATTCCTTTGCCGAAGGGTTCTACGGGTCTGGATTTTGCGTTTGCGATACATACAGAGCTTGGCTCAAAATGTACGGTGGTAAAAGTAAATGGTGTTGTAAAACCATTGCATTATGAGTTACAAAGTGGTGATAGAGTAGAAATTGTAACGACCAAAAACCAAAAACCAAATGATTCCTGGTTGAAATTTGTGAAAACAGGAAAAGCTCGTTCTAAAATTAGACAGTTGCTCAAAGAAGACATGAAAAAGCAATCTGTCCAAGGAAAAGAGCTTTTGCAACGTAAATTGGAGCAGATGAAAGTTGATTTTGAAGAAAATATTGAGTTTTTAGTAAAATATTATGGCTTCAAAACACGTTTAGATTTTTTCTTTGCGATTTCTTTGGAGCAAGTAAATCTAAAAGAAATTAAACGTTTTAAAGTTGATGGCAATAAATTAGTCGAGCCAGAAGTAGTAAAAACGGAACGAGAGACGGTTAAGTTATCAGATATTGGTTCTGCTAAAAAGTTTGATGCCAAGCCACGTTTGATTATCAACAATCAACCAGGCGAACAGTATGAATATTCGCTCGCTACTTGTTGTAATTGCGTGCCAGGCGATGAGGTTTTTGCTTATTTGACCACTAATTCAGGTATGCGTATTCATCGTATGAGTTGCCCGAATGCTGAAAATTTGCAAGTAAATTACAGCTATAGAATTTTGCCAGCAGAATGGGTCGATACACCAAACTCGCATTTTGTAGCGGACATGATTATTACAGGAATTGATACAGGTGTAGGCGTTATTCAAAGGCTTTCGCAAAATATTTCTTCACTTGGGCTAAACATTCGCTCTTTTAATATCAGTGGTGATGAGGGTTATTTTGAAGCAAAAGTAAGTATTATTGTAAATAATTTGAGCCAATTGACACTCGCAATTCGTGCGCTAAAAAAAATAGAAGGTGTACAAACCGTTTATAGGAAGGAATAAAAAAAAGCTGAGTATTTGAGTAACTGAACAACTGAGTATTTGATAATTTTGATTAAATTTAATGAAAAAAATATTTTATTTAAGCGCATTTTTAGCCACATTTATTTTTACAAATTGTAAAAATAAATACGACGGTTTTAATATGGTTTATCGAAAAGATTTACCAAAAGCGATACCTACTGGCGCATCTACTTTTTTGTCGCATTATTTTATTATAGAAAATATACAACCTAATTTTGCGACTATTTCAAAACAAAGCGCTACAAATATCACGGATATAAAGCGAATTTTGCCCAAAACACTTCGACTAACAGCTCGTTATGGAGATGCGGAATTTGCTTTTGTCAGAGAAATAATCGTCAATATTTATCCTCATGGCGACCCTACGAAAAGAACGGAAGTTTTTTACCGTACAGATATTCCTCTGGGTACAGGAACAGTTTTAGACCTCAATGCTGGCGTAGCTGATGTGCAGAAAATACTATCTGATGATACACAAACTTTCGATATGGAAATAAAAATGAATTTCCGTGCCACGCCGCCTATTACAATAGAAACTATAACGGATTTTACATTTTTTGCTGTAACGAGTGAGTGACGTATGAAGTAGGTATATACTTTAAATCATGTTTCACAAAACTTACTTCTGAGCCATTGGAAAATCACAAAGTGATGAAATCCACAAATCGTTTAATACGTTACTTATTTTCTAAAAATAAAAAAACATGAAAAGAACACTATTTTTTATCAGCCTTGTGCTCTGTATTTGCGCTTGTAAACAAACAACAAAATTACATACTATAACTTACATCCGTTATTTATCAGATGAAGCACAAATGAACGTGATGTTTAGAGTTTTAGATGAAAAAGATTCTACTAAAACCAGAAAAATAGACGATGCTTTTTTTAATGACGGCGCAATGGAGCGCAAAGAAAACAAAGTTCAAGGACTTTTTTACGAAGCTATTCGAGATGGAAAATACCCTGATGTATTTTCGTTTCGTTTCAAAAATGCTAAAAAAGACTACGCTTTTGATTTAAAAGCATCTAAAATTGAGGAATTAGCAGCGAAGGATTCTTTGGCGCACCAATTAAATGGACTTACATTGAGTTGGAAAGGTGAGCCTTTGAGCAAAAATGAAACGCTTACGATACTCATCACGGACAGCGAAGGCGAAGTAGCAGAAGCCAAAATTCAAGGGGCGACCGCAAAAACTGAAATACAAATTCCTGGTGCAATGTTTTCTGGTTTGAAAAGCGGGAAAGGGACTATCTATGTCGTAAAAACTTACACAAAAAACATTGACAATGAACAACTTACAACAGATACTTCTATCGATTTTTACTCAAAAGTAATTAATGTAAATTTGGTAGCAAAATAAAACGAATGACACTTACTTGGCAAGCTGCAATGCGTGATTTTTGGACTTATCTGAAACTCGAACGCTCTCTTTCAGAAAATACCATCATGGCTTATTTGCGTGATGTAAAAAAAGTAGAAGATTTTTTGCAAATAAAACAATTGACAGAAGTGTCGCCACTGACGATTACAGGCGAGCATTTGAGCGATTTTTTAGTTTTTTTGAGTGATTTTGGCTTAGAAATGTCTTCTCAAGCACGATTAATTTCGAGTATAAAAGCATTTTTTAAATTTTTATTAGTCAATGATTTTATACAAAAAGACCCAACCGACCAACTTGATGCACCTCGTTTGCCTCGTAAACTACCCGAAGTATTGACCTACGACGAAGTACAATTGCTTTTTGCGACTTTTGATATGAGTGAGCCGCACGCTACTCGGAATCGTGCGATGCTCGAAACACTTTATGCTTGTGGTTTACGTGTTAGTGAGCTGACAGAACTCAAAATTAGTAACCTTTTTTTGGATATTGGCTTTGTGAAGGTAATCGGAAAAGGCAACAAAGAGCGCATCGTCCCAATCGGAGAAGAAGCAGCAAAACAAATTGGTTTTTATTTAGAAACAGATAGAAAACGCCTTAAAATAGAACAAAATAGCGAAAATATCGTTTTTTTGAACCGTCGAGGAAAAAAATTATCTCGGGTAATGATTTTCCTAATCATCAAAGAATTGGTCGAAAAAGCAGGAATTCATAAAACGGTAAGTCCGCATACGTTCCGACATTCGTTCGCAACACACTTACTCGAAGGCGGTGCAGACCTCCGTGCCATACAAGATATGCTCGGACATGAATCTATAACAACCACAGAAATCTATACGCATTTGGATATAGAATTTTTGAAAGAAACCGTAATGACTTGTCACCCAATGAACAAACGAAAAAAAATCGAAATACAAGCCCCGTAACAAGTTGATTTTAAGGCATTTATAATTTTAAATCATTCATTTTTGATTAGTAAATAATACCTATTTTACCAAAACAACTTTCCATGCGGTTTTAGTTATCTGCTTAAAATGACGCTGAAAATGTGCTTCAAAAAAGTCCAACATTCCCCAAATATCCATAATTCCTGTGATAGGATGCTTATAACATTCTGCCTCCATTACATCATTTGATTGTTCAGAAAGGAAAGCATACAGTTTATTGCGCTGTGAAATCCATCGACTTCTCGTCTCTTCTACACTCGCATATTCTGGGATACCTTCGCACGCAACAGGTGGTGCAGTAAGTTTTATAGGCTGTTTCATAGAAGAAACCAACACAATGGCCCTCAATTTTGAGGTGGTACTTGCTTTTTTTAAGTGTTCTTTACCAATAGCAAGTCTTTTTTTTACATAGTTTAGTGCGCCTTCTTCCGAAATCATCAGATGATGAATAACTTGTATAACCGACCATGATTTTTCGTTCGGTTTTTTGTTTAATTCTTCCTCTGTATAGGCTTTTGTAAAACTAAAAAGAGCGTTTAATTCTTCATCAAAACGTTCAAAGTACTCTTTTAATTTAGGATTTGTGACTTGTATTGGTTTTTCTGTTATTGTCATAATTAACTGATTATCAAATAATTAAGATGAAATAATACTTTTGAAAAAAGCCATAAAAGTAGGCTCAAAAAATTTCAAACGATAGAAAAAATATATTATTGCAAATTTAATATAATATTTAGAATACTCTAATAAAAATTCGACTAAATGCGTTTTTTTATATAAATAAATTTAATCTAAAACAAATATTATTTCCACACGCTCACTTATGAAAATACTATTACTTTCGCTTTGTGTTGTATTTTTCCACGCTGTTCTTTCTTGCAAAAAGCCTACCACTTCTAATACCTTGATTAAAAATGAAGTTTTTTTGCCAAAAAAAATAGAAATGAAAGGGTTAAATTTTGTAGCCGTACCTGCGCCATTTTCGCAAAACCCGATGCCTGCCGTAAAAAATGTAAACGCCAATTGGATAGCCGTAATTCCTTATGGTTACACGATGCCAAATCAAGCGAGTGTTCGCTACAACGAAAAAGGCTGGCAGTGGTATGGCGAAAAACCAGAAGGCGTACGAGCTACTATCAAGTTGGCGCACGAAGCTGGCTTAAATGTGTTACTCAAACCACAAGTTTATTGTCCCGAAAGTTGGACAGGCGGCTTGGATTTTGATAGCGATGCAAAATGGGAAGCCTGGGAAAAAGATTACACCAAATATATTATGCAATTTGTAACAATTGCAGCCGAATCTGATGTAAAAATGCTTTGTATAGGTACAGAATTTAAAATTTCGGTACAAAAACGTCCCAATTTTTGGAAAAAACTCATCGCCGATACTCGTAAGATTTACAAAGGAAAATTAACTTATGCTGCAAATTGGGACGAGTTCGAGAGCGTTCCTTTTTGGAATGATTTGGATTTCGCTGGCGTAAATGCCTATTTTCCGCTTATAAACGATAAAACGCCAAGCCTTGAAAATTTGCAGAAGGCATGGGAAAAACCTTTGACTACCTTAGAAAATTTTTACGAAAAAAATAAAAAACCTATTATTTTCACAGAATACGGTTATCTTAGCATAGATTCTTGCGCTTACAATGGTTGGGATTTAGAAAAAAAAGTAATGGAAATGAACATCAACGAGCAAGCTCAATCTAATGCAATAGAAGCAATTTTGCTTGTTTTTTCTCAAAAAAGTTGGTGGAAAGGCGGTTTTTTATGGAAATGGTTTCCTAATATGCAAGGTCACGAAGGTTATCCTGAGCGAGATTATTCTCCACAAGGCAAAATGGGAGAAAAAACTTTGACGAAGTATTATGGAAAAGAATGATAAATATGAAATGATGAATGTAAAAGGATGAATATCGTCGTGCGACATTGTCACACGACGATATAAGTTTGTTGTAATCGTTTTTGGTTCATCCATGATTTTTTACAAATCTCCCAATTGTGGGCGAATAATCAACTCTTCTACAACCGCAACATCAGAGAGCGAATATGTTCCCCAAATCACATCTGCAATATCAGAAGCAGGCATCAGCCTTTCTTGTGGCAATTCCACGCCTGCCCAAGAATCCGACCAAGTTGCGCCTGGTAAAACAGCCGTTACTTTCACTCCT
>JANMGN010000503.1:0-5737 GCA_031374645.1 Chitinophagales bacterium
CATTCGGAACATTTATTTTGGTAAAAAACTCAAAATACAATGGTTTTCCATTCACGTTTTTATGAAATTTCAAAGGATTTCCACTTGTCATATTATAACAATCAGAGCTTATCCAGTTGAAAGTAGATTCGTCTATACGAGCTTGTAAATCAGTATAATCGAGGTCAAATTCGTGGTTTCCAAAGACGACATAATCCGTTTTCATGGTATTCATAACGTCCACCATCTGACGACCTTTGATGCTTTTATCTTCGTATTTTAAAGTACCCAAAAACGAAGGATTCAGAAAATCGCCTGCCATAACCAAATAAGTATTTGGGTTTTTGGCACGCAAATCATTTACAACAGTAGCTACACGTGCCAATCCACCTCGTTTTCCGCCTTCAAGCGAGCCAATTTCATATACGTCATTCATCTGAACAATATACGCCTCTACATAATCATTAGGATTAAAAGCAGGTGCAACAAGCATTTTTTTAGTCTGCGAACACGCTGAAAGCAACAAAATTGAGGTAACAAAAATTAAATTATAAATGGTTTTCATCAAGATAGGTTTTATAAAAAAATATTTTTTCGTAATTATTCGAGCTAAATTACTTGTAACTATTTTTTCAGTCGATTGCTCAAAAAGTAATAAATAACTTCCTTATAGTCAGTTATTTATCACTTTTTTCTCAACGACAAAATAGTTACAAGTAGTTTTTAACGCTCACTTAGCGCAAAGATATGTTTTTTTTAAATTTCAAAAAGCCCTTTATAAGGCTTTTATTTTCAAATAAAAAAGCGCAAGTAATGATTTACTTGCACTTTTTTTAATGATGTTATTTTTAGATTATCTGAGTTTTTTTATAAATTCATTTATTTTTAAAAAATATCAAGGCAAAAAACAATCAAAACCAAACAATCCTTTGCGAAAAATCAATGGAATTTGAGTTTTTTCGAGTTGTTCAGCTCCAGCGATATAGGAGGTTCTGATGCGCTCTTGTTTGCCATCTTTATCGATAAAAAGGATAAGTTCAGTTGGCTGTAATTTTTCTTTTGCTAAACTACCACTACGACTTCCCAAAAAAGGTTGTGCATAATAAACAGCTGTGTTTTCAATTCTTTTCGAGAAAAAACTAAGCGTATAATTTACATTAAATGCTAAAATAAAACTGCTAACCGTACAAAATGCAAGGCAGGTCGCATACAATTTATATTTTTCAAACTCATCATCGTTACCTTCTTCTACCACATTATCATTTTTTACGGCTAAAAAATAACCTATAACTGCGCCCAGCACAATCGAGATAAATGCCAAATAACCAGCATGAAAAGTATTGCTATAGATATGGTAAAGTATGCCCCTGACACCTATTAGTGCAATAAGCAAAATATTGAGGATAACAAGAAAAAGTTTCATTGTTGGGAGTTTAGAGATAAGATACTGACATTAAATACTACATAAAATGTTGATTATCAAAAAAAATACAACGAAATCAGTTACATAACTTCGTGCAATTCACTTACCGTAATATCCAAGTGAGAAGTATCAAAAGTAGCCTCACCATCAATCACAATTATAGCTTGTGGAGATTCGTGATACACCTTAAAAGTTTCTGCAATGTAAGTAGAAACAGGGCGGTACGAAAGCAAATCTAAATAATAAGGCTCTAAGTTTTCAGCTGCGAAATCCCAATCTTTTTCCAAACGAGATTTTGCGATACTACTGATACTGCAAGTTGTAGAGTGTTTGAAAATCAAGCAAGGAACTTCAAAAGAGCGTTTTTTTATCGCTTCAATATCTTCGATAGCGTTTATTTTATTCCAATTCATCGTTTTTTATAAACAAGTTAAGTGAGCATCAAAACAAGATTAATGCTCACTTAAATTAATGTTTGCGCTAAAAATATAACGCTTTTTTTTATGAGTAAAAAGTAGCGATTTTTAATTAACGCTTCGGAGCTTGCTCAGTCTTAAAGTTAGTAGGACAACCTACGCCACGATTACAAGAAGACGACACCACGATTACGCTTGCTAATAAAGCAAAAACTGCGATTTTTTTTAAATTTTTCATTTTATGAAATTATATTTTATTGTTAAACACTTGATTTACAACGAATAGTATTGTTTTTTATTTTAAAAACAAGTTATTTTTCGCAAAGGTAACTTGTTTATACCTACAAGTCAAATTATTTTTTGATTTATAGACAAAAAAATGACTTTTTGAGCGTTTTCAAAAAGTCATTTCTCGTATTTTACTTCGTAAGTAGGCGTATAGAAATAATCGGTAATTTTTTAGCCCAACTACTTAGTAAAATGCTTTACGTATTCTACCAGAAGTCTTACGCCATAAGCGGTAGCACTTCTCATAGAAGAAAATTCATTGTCTGTAAAAGCTACACCTGCAATATCAAGATGTACCCAAGCAGCATGATTTTCTGTAAAAACTTCTAAAAATTTTGCTGCCGTGATTGCTCCTGCGACTGGTTTCCCAGAGAGATTTCTCAAATCTGCAACATCAGAGTTCAAGTCGTCTTTGAAATTATCGAAGAGTGGCATACGCCAAACTTTTTCGCCAAATTTTTGTCCTATTTGAGATAAATTATTGGCTACTTCGTCATTATTCGTGAACATTCCTGCCGCCGAATAACCCAAAGAAGCAATAATACTTCCTGTCAAAGTTGCCAAATCAATGATTTGGTCAGGCTGATAATTTTTATTGATATATGCCAAACCGTCTGCTAATATCAAGCGACCTTCGGCATCTGTATCTATCATTTCTATTGTTTTTCCGAGGTACGAACCAAAAACTTCGCTTGGTTTTGTACCTGCACCATCTACACAGTTTTCTGTACTTGGCACTACTCCTACGACATGAATTGGCAATTGTAACTTCGCAATAGCCTCCATTGCACCAAAAACTGCTGCTGCACCGCCCATGTCACTCTTCATATAGCTCATGTTTGTAGAAGGTTTTATCGAAATTCCGCCCGTATCAAAAGTAACACCTTTGCCTACAAAACCAATTTTTGGCGTATCTTTTAAGGCTTTTTTAGGCTTATATTCCATTACAATCAAGGCAGGAGCTTCTGCACTGCCTTTATTGACGGCATTTATCGCATGACAACCGAGTTCACTGAGTACGTCACGACCTACGAAAGTCGTCACTTCGTAACCATATTTTTTACCAGACGCTGCGGCCCATTCTGCGAGCATCGTTGGTGTTTTGTGGTTTGATGGCTGATTAACCAAATCGTAAATACGCATCTGCGTTTCTGCAACTTCGAGTGCTGCATTAGCATTTGCTTGTTGTGTTTTTTTATCAAAAATCGTTGTTGCGATATGAATTTCAGCTTTTCCGTTGGCAAATTCAACAGTATCTGGTTTTACGGACTTGTGCAACGCAATAGAATAACGCCCGAGCGCAATACCATTTACGATGGCTTCTACACAATTACTTGGTTGTAATTCTTCCAAGTGAGTGAGCGATATACCGATAGAAGCAGGCAATTTTGCTTTTTGGTTGTGCGTAAAACTACGAAATGCAGCTAAAAATTCTGCAAAACCAAATTTTTCGCCTATTCCTAAAAGGTAGATTTTTTTTACTGCTCCATCTAAATAAATAGGTAAAGTTTCTTTGAAACCAGCCTTAAATTCGTTAGAAAGTAACGTCGGAGAAATATCATATTGAGCTGCGATTGCCTCAATATTTGCTTTCAAGGTGTCGCCTTGTATTAGCGGAAAAACAATTACCTCTACCGTAGAGGACATCGTATCGTGTAAAGTGATTTTCATTTAGAATAACTATTACGTGCGTTAAAAATCGGACAAATACAATGAACATGGAACTTACGAAGCCAAACAACGCATCATTTGAGTTCTAAAAAATGTTGTCCGTATAAAAGATACGATTGGTTTTTGAAAAAATAAAAATATTGAGTAATGAATAATTAAAAATATTCAAATACTTGATAATAAGTAATTTGTATGAAACTTTATAGAAAATTTATTTAAAATTAACAATTACATTACGGCTTTCGCTCAGTAATTATTAATTTTTAATTTTTAATTATTCATTACAAATTAGTTAATTCTAGTTGTTGCCAGAAGCCTTTTGATACTGTATTTTCCTGCGCCATTTGCGCCTAAAACCAATAGACCACCTGCAATACCCAAATTTTTCATAAACATCATCATTTCAAAATTGCGGTGCGTATCGCCTGCTGTCCAAAAAGAATATACTACGAAAGTTACAGGCAACCAATAAATCAAGATTAAGGTTGCGCCCAAACCAGTTCTGTAACCTATGGTAATCAAAATCGCTCCGAGAACCAATGCAAATATGGTTGCATTGTATAAAAAATCTTGCTGCCAAGTGAAGCCGTATTTGCTCATAAGGTCATACGTAACTTTTCTACTTGTAGAAGTATCTATTGCCTCAAAAAAGAAAATTGCCGACAACCAAAGACGACCTACCAAATCTATAATATCTTTCATTTATGCTAAGTTATAAAAAATAAAAAACGAATAAAAGCGCACTAAGTTTCGTTTTATATTAACTTAAAAATAATAAATACATAAAATACTGATAATCAATATTTTAATTTATTATTTACTTTCTTTTTTAGGCACAGGATCGTAGCCGTGCCCGCCCCAAGGGTGACAGCTAAAAATTCGTTTTAGCCCAAGCCAAGTTCCTCTAAAAACGCCCCATTCTTCTATTGCCCCTATCATATAATGCGAACAAGTTGGTTGATAACGGCATTTTTGCTTACCCAAAAGTGGCGAAAGTGTCATCTGATAAATACGAATCGGTATGATTAATGCGTATTTTAATATATTATTTAGCATTTTAATTACATTGCTTTCGGAATATCCCTTGGAATATTAAACGAAGTATTGCCATCAATAGGCGTATCCATCACGGGCAAATCTTCTCCAATTCCTACACTTGCTATATTGCCATCATTGTTAGTCGGCTGCTGCTGATTACTTTGCGCAGTAGGTTGCTGAGTAGGTTGCGGCTGATATTGTGGCTGATTAGACTGTGGCTTTGTTGGCATCGGAGCATCAAGATTGCGCTCAAATTTTGCCAAATAATTTTTCATTACGCCTTCTATAAAATCAACGCCCATATAACCAATTGCTACAATACTAATCATAAATTCCTTGTTCATGACCATTGTAGAAACAGCTTCGTAATCAATTTTCAAAATCATACCGAACGAGCCAGCAATAAAACCTATAAAAAGGCTCAACCACAGACGGCGACTATCAAATTTTGAAGGTCCTCCGTCGGTAGTCATTTCGAGTGCATCGTAAAGTTTTTTCAAGCCAACAATTACACGCAGTCCTTGACCAATCATTCCCAAAATCCCTCCGAGAACCAGCGCACTTACGTATTCTATCATCATAGTGTGTCCCTCCTTTTTATTTAGTTAAAAATAAATCTAAAAATGTTTTGTTTAATCGGGTGCAATCTAAAAAAAAGTGAGGAATTGCACAAATTATTTTAATTTTAGGTAGAGACAAGGCATGCCTTGTCTAATTAAACGAAGCCAGACAAGGCATGCCTTGTCTATTATTAGGCGAAGCCAGACAAGGCATGCCTTGTCTATTATAGGGCGGAAGCCAGACAAGGCATCCCTTGTCTATTATATCAGGTATAACGAAGCGTAACGTTTCGTTACAATTTATCAGGCGGCTGCCAAAGTTCGATTTTGTTGCCATCTAAATCCATAATCCAACAAAATTT
>JANMGN010000129.1:0-8345 GCA_031374645.1 Chitinophagales bacterium
AAGCTCGCCAAGTTACAGTCGTTTTAAAACAAAATAAGAGTCGGAACGCGATAGTCATTATTGGGGCGTTTGGCACGATGAAGAACCTTTTGAACAATACCAAAAACGTATTCCTCGCTTTATGAGTGAGTATGGTTTTCAGTCATTTCCTGAGTGGAAAACGATTTCGACTTTTACAGAACCGCAAGACCGTGACCTCGAAACGCCTGTCATGTTGGTACATCAAAAACACCCGAGAGGCAATACTTTGATGCGAAAATACATGGGTCGAGAGTATCACGTTCCGAACAAATTTGAAGACTTTGTTTATGTAAGCCAACTCGTACAAGCCGAAGGAATGCAGCGTGGAATAGAGGCGCACCGCCGAGCGATGCCCTATTGTATGGGTACACTCTATTGGCAACTAAATGATGTTTGGCCTGTGGCTTCTTGGTCGGGAATAGATGGTGACGGACGTTGGAAGGCATTGCATTATGCGGCACGTGAATCGTTTCAGCCTTTGTTGATTTCGCCTTTAAAAAATGGTAAAATGCTGGAAATCAATATTATATCTGATTTTTTAGAAAATAAAACAGGCGACTTAACGGTTGAAATATTTGATTTTGAAGGAAAAAAAATAAACAGTGAAATAAAAAAACACCTTGTCGTGAAGGCAAACAGCAGCCACGGTTATGAACAAATAAATATTACACATTTATTAAAAAATTATAACCCAAACCATGTTTTTGCTTTGTTTACCTTTAAAAATGAAGAAAAAACGCTCGCAACACGTGTTTTTTATTTTGATTATCCTAAAAACTTGCAGCTCCCGACAGCGCATATTGAGCAGCGTACAGAAGCTACAAGCGAAGGTTATCGTGTAATTTTGCAAAGCTCAAAATTGGCAAAAAATGTTTTTATACAAACAGACGCAAAAGGAACTTGGTCAGATAATTATTTTGATATTTTGCCCAATGAAACAAAAATTATAGAATTTAAGCTCGAAAGCGGCGATTTTTACAAAGATTTTTTGGTAAAATCACTGGTGCAAACCTACTAAACGCTTAGACCGAAAATAGCAATTTTTAAAAAAAAATATTTCAAAAATGGAACAAATTGTTAATTATTTCAGCCATATACCTTCCTCGCACCGTGCAATGATTATTGTAGGAGGTATTACTTTATTTTGGACAATAGAAGGAATTATTCCTTTGGCGAGTTTGCGTTATGCCAAGTGGAAACACGCTGGATTAAATCTTTTCTTTACTTTCACGACTATTGTGATTAATTTTATGTTTGCTGGTGCGATTTTGTTGGCAAGCGACTGGGCAAACAACCATAATTTTGGCTTGCTGCAAATGGTTGAAATGCCACTTTGGTTGTTCACAATTGTTGGTCTGTTGGTATTGGATTTGGTAGGGGCATATTTTATTCATTGGCTTGAGCACCGTGTGAAAGTCATGTGGCGTTTTCATTTGGTGCATCATACCGATACTTATGTAGATACCACGACCGCAAACCGTCATCATCCTGGCGAAAGTGTATTTAGAGCAGTATTTACTACTTTAGGTGTTTTACTATTAGGTGCGCCTATGTGGTTGGTTATGTTATATCAAGCGGCATCTGCATTTTTATCGCAATTTAATCACGCCAATATTCGTTTACCAAAGCGTTTAGATGCTGCACTAAGTTGGATTTTGGTTTCTCCCGATATGCACAAAGTACATCATCACAATGTTTTGCCTTATACGGATTCTAATTTTGGCAACATTTTTTCGGTTTGGGACAGACTTTTCGGTACATTTATGTCACTGGATGCAGATAAAATCGTTTATGGAATAGATACGCACATGGCAGCAGAAGAAAATAATGCGATAGGCAATCTTCTAAAAATTCCTTTTCAAGGTTATCGTCCGCCAACACAAATAGACTAAAAAAAAGAACCACAACATTCCGTAGAGTGTTGTGGTTTTTTTAATAAGTACACCTTTTGAAGGTATAGCAGACTAAAAATTAGCTAAAAAGCTATGGTTAAAATTAATTAACTGGTTGTACATTAACCGCATTAATACCTTTTTTACCATTTACAGTTTCGAAGCTAACAGCGTCACCTTTTTCAAGGGTTGTACCCGGTGCAAGACCTGATATGTGTACGAAAATTTCTTCTCCTGTCTCAGAAACGATAAAACCAAAGCCTTTGTCGTCTTTGTAAAATTTTACAACGCCATGTTGTGTTGATGAATTCATAATAAACTAATAATTAAAATTTGTAAAAAATAAACAATTTGCGAAATGCAAATGCTCGTACTGTATTAGAATAAAATCTGATTGAGATTAAATTCTGCGCAAAGATGCAAACTTTTATTGATATTTCCTAAAAAATCTTTTTTTTTGTGGTAAAAAATATAATTTTCTTGGCACAGCTACTGATATTTAATGCAAATGCGGTAGTGGATTGGGTCTAAAAAGCAGAAATAAACTGCTATTATTTATTTTGCAACAGCTCCATTTGTTGTTGCATACTTCGTATAGTTTCGTCTTTTGCTTTTATAATTTCCTCTTTGCTTACTATTAGTTTTTCATATAAGCTGCGCTCTTGTTCTGAAAGTCCATGTTGCACCATAACTGCACTTGCTTCTTTTTCATGAAAATTGTTATGCTGTACGAAGTTATCGTTTTGACCATAAATTTCTTCAGGAGAAGTTTTTAGAATTTTTGCAATTGCTTCCAGACGGGTACTACGAATATCTGTTTTTCCTGTTTCCATTTCGTTGTATGCTTTGAGCGAAATACCCAATTGTTCTGCCATATATTCTTGTGTAAGATGTTGAGCATCTCTAATTTTATAGTGTAGTTTTATCATTATAGTAGTATTTGTGAACTACAAATGTAATATAATTACTTAAAAGTTCCAAACAATGTACGAAAAAGGTTGTAACATGTAACGAAAATAAATTGAAATTTCAATTTTTCTAATTCATATTTGCATTATAATAAATCAAAAAAACTTGCAAACATGAAACGACGTGATTTTATACAAGGCAGTTTGCTTGCTACTGCATCATCTTTAATACTTGTACCATCATCTACCGCTACTACTACAATAGATAGTGATTTACACCTTTTGACGGAAGGTAAAGAAACTATTTTTGCTACTGAAAGCGGTCTTTACGGACAAGACAATTTATTTGTTTTAGGCTACTTACTGGTAGATGCTTTGCAAATAGAAACCATCGAAGCACAAATTAAACAATACCGTGCAAGTTTAAAATACACGGCAAAATTAACTTATCGCAGCAATGATGAAAATAAACAAGAGATTGTAAAGCAACTGATTACGAGTTTTGCCAAAAATCCTGCTATGCGTTTTTGCGCTAAGGTTTTGAAAACTGAAACACCAGCAGAAGACCAAAATATAAATGAAACGTCTATTTCTTTTGGTAAAAAATCGCTTAAAAAAATAGATTTTTATAAAAGTCTCAACGAGCAAATAAGTGCAACAAACCCTAAATTTATTGTAAAAAGTCAATCTGCTTTTGGACCTTCCGTGTTTTTTAAAGACAAATTTACTGAAAGTATAAAAAGTACAGAAATGGAAGCCGTAAATACAATGTCTTCGGAATTAATACAATTTTCAGGTATTCTAACGGGTTGTGTGCGTGCAGCAATTGCTCAAAACACAAAAAATAAAACAAAGTTATTGATTGTTGAGCATCTACAACAGACTTTAGGATACAAAAGTATTGAAATTGGTACAGGAAACGAAAAATTTAAAATTTTTCAATAAAAAAATACAAAGACCGTTTGTGCTTCTCTTGTTTAAGAAAGAAATCACTTTGTGGCAGCTACCAAGTCAAGCGATCTTTTTTTACATATTCACAAATAAAGTTACCATTTGGCACATCTTGTTTATTAAGCTGATAATCAGTAACTTGTGAAGAAATATTACTACAAATAATTAAGGCAACATACCTAATTTGCTCAAATTAGTATCGCTACATCATGGCTTGCCTAAAAAAGATATAAAGACCGTTTGCGCTTCTCTTGTTTAAGAAAGAAATCACTTTGTGGCATCTACCAGGTCAGGCGGTCTTTTTTTATAATAAATATATCCTACGAAAAATATGAAAAAAATATACCTACTCCTATTTTTATTTATCGCCAATAAGTTTATATTTGCACAAACTACCTCTGACTGCCACAAAGAAGGTGGTATGTTTATCAGCGAAATGGGTAATTTCGGACACGGCGAATACGTTGAGTTCACAGTATATGGTAGCACTGCAAACCCTACTGCACCTGTAAATTTAGTTGGTTGGATTATTGACGACAACAATAAAGCCGACAAAGAAGTAGGCAATGAGCCTGGTCATATTCGTTTAGGTTCTGAATTTAGTGCTGTGCAGCCTGGAACACTGATTGTGATAGCAAGTAAAAAAGATCAGCCGTTTGAGTTACAAGGATTTCCTGCGTATAGCAATACCAATGATAGAATAATTACTTTTGGAAGAGGCTTAGACGGTTACGATGATTGCCCAAATTACTCTACAAAAGTTAAAAATGCTTTTAAAGATCCCAGCTATGACTGTAAAAGTATTAATCCTTTTAGTGATTTTAAAAATTACGCCGCCTTAGACAATAGCCATGACGCTATACAAGTACGCAATAAGGAAGGCGAATTGGTTCATGCCTTATATTGGACTGATGACTACGAAGAAGTGGACAATCCGAAAGCAGTCGATATTCGTGGATTGATAAAAAAAAGTTCCTTTTCTGTAAACAATTACATCGTTGATTTTATAGGAAAAAGCGATTGGCACAATATAGCAAATTTTAGAGCGAGGGAAGGAAATCTCAAAGGACAAAATGGTGTTGCAGGAAATCCTGGCGATGCTAATAACTTCAATCACGGAGAACTGATAGATAAACTCAAACAGGGAATATTTAGCTCTGTCCTTAAAGCAAGTGTAAATGTGAAGCAACAGCCGAGTAGTAAAAATAATGATGGTGTGCTGGAGGTAGAGATTAGCGGCGGAGACTCTGAATATTCTATTACAATTTCTCTGAACGGAGAATATTTTCGGGAGAGTAAATTTTCAAATAATGGAGTAAAATATATCAAAGGTTTAAAGTTTGGAAAATATGATATAATTATAGATGACAAAACAGGATGTAATCCTGTATATAGTCAAATTGAGCTAAGAATGGCAGAGATAGTCTGTTCTGGGGCTTGTAAAGAAATAGGTATAGAACCTGATATATTTTGTAAATATGAATGGGTTTCAAATAAAGACATTATTAATACTAAATTATCAAAACAAATGGTTTGCCCTAAGGAAAGTACTATATACACACTAAAAGTAATAGAGGACGGTCAAATAAAATATATAAATTTTACAGTTGAAGTAATGTCAGCCGAACTATATCCTAATATTTCTATTATGTGCCCTAATACCATAGAAACAATAACAGTTAAAGGCAGTAATCCTACATGGTATGATGGAAGTAAAGAAAATTCCATTACAATCTATACCCCTGGTTCATATTCAGTAACAGTGACAAATGATAAAGGTTGCATAGTAAACGGTAAAGTAAGAGTCTTAGACGCAGAAAAAGACGATGATATAGAAACCTATTTCGAAGAATCTGGCTTTGAGTCTTTTGAAGATGTTAAAATAGAATACGTATTTGGATTATTAGAACCAGACTTATCAGGAAGAAACGGCTGTAAATTAATCGACCTGTCAAAAGACTTACTTAGGATAAATAATCAATTAGTTGATTTTGTAGAAATTGTTGATGAAATTTGTGAAACTAAACCGTTTTTTATTGATAATTTTTATATAACAGATAATTCTCGTTTTTGTAAAGATGGTAATTTAGTAAAAGTTAAGACAGCTTTTTCTAGTAATAGCAAAACTTATTGGCTGCATAAGTACAAAAAAGGGAATAAAGAGCGTATCTATTTTAAAGGCAATTTGAATGCCTTGCTTAATACGGAGGGCGTTATAAGTCTTCATTATGATATTGTTGATGGTTTTTATCCGAAAAAAGAAATAACAGAACAAGGCGGAAATATAATAAAAATTTCTAATACGAATTACAAAGTAAATATTGTGGCAAAATTGAATTACAAAGTAATTAATTTATCAAAAAGTAATATTTCAACAACAGCAAGTAATTCAGAAAGTATATTTGAAGCGGCACTAAACAAATTATTCCCAAGTACAGGTAGTTTAGAACAAGTTATTAATGTTGATTTTTTTAAAGGAAAATCTCCTGCACCTGCAATGAAGCAAACAAGCGTTAAAATTGATTATGATATTAAGTTTAACTATTCATTTAAATATGTAAATTCATTTTCGGAAATAGATAAACGAGATAATGTTCTTGCAATAATTGACGAGGCAGGAAGCACTACTGTAGCTGGTAAAGATATAAAAACTTGTGGTTTTGATGGAATAGGTGGCCGTTTCATGGTGTTAGACCTTGACTGCTTCAGTAGTAGCCTTGCAAGCAGTCCCCAAACTGTTCATTCTATTTGTCACGAAGAAGGTCATCATTTAGGACTACCCCACCCAACACAGATCTATGGTAGTGCTAATGTTATGGCATATGGAACGTCAAGTTTAAACACAACGCTGAAACAAAAACAAGAAGTCGCTTTGTATACAATTCAATCATTATTTGCAGATTTACGGCGAAAAGCACCTTTAAATGGAAGTTTTAGTACAAAAGTAATTCCAATAAAAGGAGATATCAAAACAGTGTTATATAATTACTTAGACAATTCTGAATATTCGGGAACAAAATATACTCCTAAGTAATGGGAAAATATATTATTCTTTTACTCTATGTATCTACTATATCTTGTTCTAAAAAAGAAAAGAATGGACTAGAATATTTTGGAAAATGGGATTTAGTTGCCGACAATATGCTCGTAAAAACGAACAAACAATGGTTTCTAATAGATTCGTTTGGTATGTGTTATTGTGCTAATCTTGGTAATAAATCTTTCATCGAAAAAAAAATCAATTTAGATAGCATTATTAATTGTTCTTCCTTTGTCAATGAAAATACTATAATTTGCGATTTTAAAGGAGGGGAGCGCAAATCTTATGTAAAAAGCAATAAAATCACAAATCAATACCAAGTAGATTCGTTCTTAAAAGTATCTATTTTGGATTGTAATATTGAGAAATTACTTTATGACAAAAAATGGATTTTAGACTCCATAAGTGCGGAGAGTTCTATAATGCTGAATTTGCATACCTCTTATGCTAATCGTTTATATGGACAAAATTTTACTATAAATGAAACAATTCTTGAATTTTCATTTAATAATCAACATAAAGAAAGAATAATTACTGTAACCGACACTACTACAAATGGTCGCTACCTATTTTCTGTAAGAAATCGTGAACTAAGGCTCATTGATATTGATTTTGTAACCTCGTTTGATATTAAAATCATTGATGAACATAGATTAATACTGATAAGAGAGTATTTTAGTAAGGATGTTATAGAATTTCATTTTAAAAATTAAAGGAATAAAAAAATAGAAGCACAAAGGCGAAAATCTTCCGAGTATTTAAACATCTATGTCGATAATAAAGGTTTTGGCTTTTTTCCACATAGAAAAATAGATTGGGATGATGTTAGTAGATACTATTTTCGAATATCTAAAAAGACAATTGGTATAAAATGATAAAAAATACTATTTTTCTATGCTTTTTATTTTTTAGCTGTAAAAAAAATATGCTACATCCCATTTCTGAGTATCCAGAGGCTGTGCGTCAATTTAATAAATTTGAAGAATTTGATAATATGAAATGGTATTACTATGCTTTGATAGCTGAAAATAAAACGGCTATTGATTTTCTTTCTATAGCCGACGGGCAATCCTCTCATAATACTATTATAAAAGATACTTCTTGTTTGAGTTTAAATGTTAGCAGTAGAGTCGCTTTTTCAAATAAAAATGATGATACATTAAGTATTTATTTATTTAACCAAGAAATATTAAGTAATAAAAGTATGTGGTGTAATTGTAATAAATTCAATCCACAATATTTTCAATTACAAAATGGTAAAATCTTTGAAATGGAAATAGGGACGCTTGTATTTTATGCAAATGAAAAAGAGCAACAGGGTATGTTCAGAATATGTGAAGAAAAACTACAAAATTTCCCCAATATCATTCGCAAATACAAAGACCAGCTTAATCCTTGGCTCAAAATAGAAGCACAGCGACGAGGCATTATTGATTGAATTATACCTGCAAAGATAAAAATAATATGAAAAAAATTCTACTTTTACTTTTATTAAGTACTGCGCTACATGGGCAAAAAAGAATAAAAAAAGAA
>JANMGN010000562.1:0-15978 GCA_031374645.1 Chitinophagales bacterium
TTATTTTTCAAAAAAAGCAAACCATCATTCCATGCTTCGGGCTGCATCGTTAGTCCTGAGTATTTGTAGCTTTTGTTTTCGTCGCCGTACCAAGCGGTAAATCTTGGCTGTAAAACCATTTTACCAAACATTCTTATTGCGTCAAGTCGCCAATTGATATTTTTCCAAAAAATGGTCTTTGGGTCAATATTTTTCCAATCTGTCGTTTTCCAATCCGAGTTTTCATTTTCCAATAAGTAATTTATCGCTGTATCACTTTCATTTTTATCAAAAAAATGCGCTCCATACAATAACATTCCGTTCGGTATTTTCACCACAAAAACCTTATTTATTTCGTCAAAATGCCAACTGTAATTTTCATTTTGAGGCAACGAAAAAGGCAATTCGTGATTTGTATTTTGCTGATTATCAAATAGTTGCATTTTTTTTAAACTTACTTAAACGGATTTTTGTACGCTTCATTTTTCAAAAATGTACTATCAGTAAGCGTTTTCAAAAAAACTAAAATTTGTTTTCTTTGTATATTCGTTAATTGGATTTGCTGTATCAAAGGATCTTTGTTTGTAGAATATTTACCTCCACTTCGGTAATGATCAACGACTTCTTCGAGTGTTTTTAAGCTGCCATTGTGCATATAAGGCGCACTCAAAGCAATGTTTCTGAGCGACGGAACACGCATTTTACCATTATCATTTTTATTTTTACTAACCGCACCATGACCCAAATCTGTGAAATCATCTAAGGTATTTGCTTCTTGCAAGCCATTATTTAAAAATTCATTGGTCGTAAATTGTTGATTTAGCGTAGCATGACAGTGACCACACTGTGCGTCTGGTAATGTAGGCGTTTTGTTGTCAAACATCTCATAACCAAACTGTTCATCGTCTGTTAGTTCTATTTTTCCAGCTATAAACTTATCGAAACGGCTGTTATTGCTGATGATACTTCGCTCAAATTGCGCTACGGCTTTTACCGCCAACTCTTTTGTGATTTCTGTTTTTTTCGCAATACCAAAAGCCTTTCTAAAACGGGTCGTATAATCCGAATGACGTTGAAGTTTTCGCACCACATTGTCCCAATTTTCGTCCATTTCTGTATGATCCTCTATAGGTAGAAGTGCTTGTTCTTCGAGTATTTTTGCTCTGCCGTCCCAAAAAAATGATTTAGGATTAAATGCCAAATTGACCAATGCCATAGAACTTCGCTTACCAGTACGTCCTTCTATGCCATTACTTATCGGTTTATTGTCTGTAAATGAACCGTTTGTATTATGACAACTTCCGCAAGAAATCGTGCTATCTCTGGAAAAGATAGGGTCATAAAACAAGCGTCTGCCCAGCTCTATACCTTCGATAGTCATCGGATTATCGGCAGGAACATTCGGCTGTCCCCATATTTTAGGAACATTGAAAGTGTAGGCTTGCGGCGTGTAGGAGATAGCCGAAAGGTCGTTAGGGTCTTCGGGCGTATTTTCTTTACAAGCCCCAAAAAACAATATAAGTGAAGCAAAAATAATTAGATTTTTCATTTTACACTAAATGCAGTTATATAGTTATCCATAATTTTGATAGCGATAGGCTTATTTGCAAGGCTGTGCGCATTTTTTTCTTTTAAAGGGTCAATCACGCCATTTGTGCCATTCATCACTTTTTTGAAATCAATTTCCACATAAATATCCATTGTTTTTCCTTTCTCAATGACGATTTTATTTGGGATATTGAATACACGATACATTTCGTCCGTTCCCGTATGATAACTGAATCCAGAAGCGAATTTGCCAGAACCATCGGCATCAAATTTACCTTCGGTTTTGGTAAAAATATAGCTATTCCAACTGTCCCAATAATCGCCAATTTCTGCCAAAGGGTCGCCGTTTTTGTAATCAGAAGGCAGTTTTTTATTAGAGGTTCTATCCACACCAATACCAATTTGCAGCTTATCATAAGTGCCACTAACCATATTTGTAGTCATTAAAATGCCTTTTTTTGCAGCATTTTCATCATAAATATCAGAAAAATTCACTTTTTGCGTAGGACTTATAGCCACGCTTGCGGAGAGTAAATTGGTAAAAAGAGAAAGTCTTTGAAATTTTATAGGCAAATTACCATTGTGTTTCAGCTCCTTATTCATGTATAAAGGCTGATTTTCGTAAGTCGGTATAAAATGAATACGAAGCGTGCCAGTGTTTTCGCCTGCTACTGCTATAGGTGGCTCAGGTGTGTTCGGAGTGCATTGAATACTTACGAATACGATGCTCAAAAGAAAGAAATAAAATAATTTTTTCATGTTGTATATTTTTAGAACTATTAATATTTGAAATAAATAAATTACAGTAACGGTTTCAAGTATTTCCAAACCGTTTCAGTAATAATCAAATTTCCTTCTGCAGTAGGATGTATTCCGTCAGCTTGATTGAATTTTGGAATACCGCCAACGCCTTCTAATAAAAACGGAATAAGCGCAATGTTATTTTGTTTTGCCAGCTTTTTGTAATTGCCTTGAAAATTATCTGCGTATTTTTTGCCCATATTAGGCGGCGCCATCATACCAGCCAAAAGTATTTTACAGTCTGGATATTTAGCTTTCACTTTGTCCATGATGCCTTGTAGATTTTTTTCGCTTTCTTCGGTTTTCAAACCACGTAAAGCATCGTTTCCACCCAATTCTAAAACAAAAATATCTACTTTTTGTCGTGTAATAACCCAATCTACACGCTCTTTTCCAGCAGCAGTAGTTTCGCCACTCAAACCTGCATTGATAACCTTGTAATCAGTAGCCAAAGAATCTAATCTTTTTTGAATACGCATTGCAAAACCATCTGCGGGGTTCAGCCCAAGTGCTGCTGTAAGACTATTTCCGAAAAAAACAATGGTCTTATTTTTTGTCACATCTTTTGCAATTTTTGTAGCTGATTCTGCGTTAGTTACAGAGGTTTTTGTCTCTTTTTTGTTGTCACAAGATACGACAAAAGACATAATTATTATTGCGAATAAGACACTTAATTGCTTCATTTTTGAATTTTGATATAGTTTTTTTTATTTAAAATATTGGTTATCAGTTGTTTATGTAAAAAAATGTAAAACGTTTTTAAATATTTTAATCAAAAATACTTCTTTTTATCAAAATTTTTTGATTTTTGCAACGTCAAATAAAAGTAAGCACAAATATAACGCTATTCAAAGACTTTTGAAAGTAAATTTTTTTTATTTGACACAATCATTATAATATTGAAAAAAATACTAATCGTAGAGGATAACATCGCAGATGCCGAATTGGTTCGCATCGCCATAGAAGAACTTGGGTTTTTCAATTGTGTAATTGCTAAAAATGGTAGTGACGAAGTATTTAACTATTTGGATAATAATCCTATTGCAGATATTGGGCTTATCTTGTTGGATTTGAATATGCCACGGGTAAATGGAATTGATGTTTTAAAAAGGATACGTACTACGCCTCGCTTACAATTTTTGCCCGTAGTTGTTTTCACGACATCTTCCAACAAAAATGATGTTTTGAACTGTTATGATAATGGAGCAAATGCTTATGTATTCAAACCAATAGACTATGATGTTTTTAATGATGTCATAAAAGCAACAGTTGCCTTTTGGTTACAAGGTAATATTTTGCCTTCTGAATAGGAGTAAAAAACATACAAAACCTGCTAATTTACTTATTTATTGGTCAAATCGACTACTTTAAACATTTATATAGAACTTAATTTATGAAAAATATCGCAGTATTTACTTCGGGTGGAGATGCACCTGGAATGAACGCCAATGTACGAGCTGTGGTTCGTACTTGTCTGAATTTAGGAATCAAGGCTTATGGTATTCAATATGGTTACGAAGGTATGATTGATGGCGATATTATCGAACTCGATTCTCGTTCGGTTAGCAATATCTTACAACTTGGTGGTACTTTTTTGCGCACTGCTCGTAGTCAGCGTTTTATGACCGTGGAAGGGCGTGCAGAAGCTTACCGACAACTCAAAAAGCATAACATAGAAGGAATAGTGGCTTGTGGCGGAAACGGTACATTTACGGGAGCTAATGTTTTTATGGAGGAATATCCAGATATAAGAATTGTAGGTACGCCAGGAACTATCGATAATGACCTCTACGGTACCGATTTCACGATTGGTTTTGACACGGCAGTCAATACTGCTATGACGATGATAGACAATATCAAAGATACCGCAAATGCGCACAATCGCTTGTTTTTTGTAGAAGTAATGGGCAGAGATGCAGGTTTTATAGCCGTTCGCACAGGAATTGCAACTGGCGCAGAAGCTGTTTTGATTCCAGAAACACCTACTAATATGGAAAAATTAATGGAAATTTTGGATAAACGCAGAGAAAACCAAAAATCGTCAAGTGCAATTGTGGTAGTAGCAGAAGGTGACGACGCAGGCGGTGCAATGCAAGTAGCCGAAATGGCTAAAAAAAGCCTGCCTGGCTACGATATTCGAGTGTCGATTTTGGGACATATTCAGCGTGGTGGTCGCCCGACTTGCAATGATCGTGTACTTGCAAGTCGTCTTGGTTTAGAGGCTGTCAAGGCTTTGGTTGATGGCAAAAAAGGCGTTATGATTGGTCAAGTTCACAAAGATATTGTATATGTACCTTTTGAAAAAGCAATAAAACACAATCAGCGCATCAATCCGATGATGCTTGAAATAATCGATATCTTGAGTTAGTGATTTAAGTTAAAATTTAACTTTTTATACTTTTTTTGACAAAAAAAAGTTATTTAGTAACGTGTGAATAATAAGTTGTGGACTTATGGTTTCTATATTAGAAGATAGACGAGCTAAATTTGAAGTTCAATGCAGCGCATTGGGCTGAAAATTTAGTGAAGTATAGCTTTTAATAGGCAAGCAGAAAACACAAGTTATTATTTACACGTTAATTATCTTAATTTCATAAAATTTTAATCAAAAAGATGTATCAAAAATCTTTATTTTACATTTTAGTAGTGGTAGTAGCGCTATTTTCAGCTTGTAGCAATGCCGAAAAAATTAAGGAGCAAGATAGCAATGGCTTGAAAATAGAATATTATCGAGATAAAAAAACAGGTGCTAAAGAAGGTAAATTTACTAAATATTACCTCTCTGGCGTGGTAAATGAAGAAGCTACCTACCACTCCAATGTCTTAGATGGCGTACGTACAATGTATGATTTCAACGGCAAAAAGGAAGTAATTGAAAATTATAAGAATGGTATTTACCAAGGCGAATTTCAAGCGTTTTATCCAAGTGGAGCTTTGAAACAAAAGGGAATGTACAACAACAACCAAATGGTTGGTGTCTGGATTTCTTACTACGAAAATGGGACGCTCAAAGAAGAAGTTTCAATAGCAGATAACGAAGAAAATGGCCCTTTTAAAGAGTATGCTGAAAATGGAAAAATAATCGCCGAAGGCAGTTATCTCAACGGAAAAGAGCAAGGCGAACTCAAAGAATACAACGAACAAGGCGTACTTATTCGCATCGCAAACTGTACAGAAGGTACTTGTGTGACTTCTTGGCGTGCTGACCACATTATTGGAAATAAATAAAAGACAATCACGTCAATAAAATTAAAAGTATACATGAAAAATATATATATTACGCTAAGTCTTTTATTATCAGCAAGTTTTATATTTGCTCAAAACGGAGGAAAAACCGTTTTCAACTTTTTGAACCATTCTACCTCTGCCCGAATGACAGGTTTGGGAGGCAATATGATAGCTACAAAAGACAAAGAATTGGCTTTGGCTTGGTTTAATCCTGCCTCACTTTCCAAAGAAATGGACGGACAAGTAGCTGTCAGTTATGATGCTATGCCGCAGGGCGTAGGCACTGCATATTTGGGCTACGCCAAACACATCGAAAAAGCAAATATGACTTTTCACGCAGGACTACAATATTTCACTTATGGAACTTTTGATGCGGCAGACGAATTTGGTAATAAACAAGGTACTTTTAGTGCGCAAGATATGGCTTTGGTCATTGGTGCAGCACGACAATTGAGCGAAAAATGGTCGTTGGGTTTGAATACAAAATTTATTTATTCCAACCTCGAAACTTATACCGCAACAGGTTTTAGCAGCGATGTTGCGGGTACTTATTTTGACCCCGAGAAAAGAATTACTTTCACTTTATTGGCAAAAAACATAGGATTTCAAGCAGGCACTTATACCAGCTCAGCAAGGGGTTCACTGCCTTTTGAACTACAAATGGGCGTTTCAAAAAGACTAAAACACTTGCCTTTTCGAGTGTCTTTGATAGCAAAAGACCTGCAAAAATGGAATGTAACCTACAAAGATCCTAACGCAAAAGTAGAAACTTCTGTCATTGGAGAAGCTACAAAGGAAACGCCAGCGATTTTAAAACAATTGGACAACGTAGCAAGACACCTCTTGCTCAACGGAGAGTTTTATCTTGGAAAAAAAGAAAATATTGCCGTTCGTTTTGCCTACAATCATCTGGCAAAAAAAGAATTGAGTGTAACTCCTCTACGAAGTCTTACAGGTTTTTCGCTTGGTTTTGGAGTAAAAATAAAACGTTTTCGGGTGGATTTTGGACATAACTTTTTACATACAGCTGGTGGATTTAATCATTTTACCTTCTCCACAGGAATTGGAAATTTTAAGAAAAAATAAAATTTGGTATTTTTTTAGTTAAAAAATATTTTTTTAATAAAAACACAAATTTCGAGCAACGAAAAGGACTTTTAAAGCGTTATATTGTTATAAACATACTGTTAAGTTATTTTAAACATAAAAAGCAAAATTTTATTCCGTTCCACTGTAATTATTTTATAAATAATTGCTCGACTAATTTTTTGCGCTCTAAAAAATATTTTTTCATTTCGTACGCAAGAGAGAAAACTACAATCGTCCCGTACTTTTAACTCAAAATTATCATGTATCTCGTAAAAACACCCGTATTTATCCAAAGTCTGTTCCCGACTTTTACTTGGAAAATTCCAACCCAAGAAAAAGTAGTTTACCTTACCTTTGATGATGGGCCCATCCCAGAGGTTACGCCTTGGGTATTGGAGCAATTAGAAAAATTTAACGCACAAGCCACCTTCTTTTGTGTAGGTGCTAATGTGGAAAAAAATCCTGAAGTCTTTAAGCAAGTCGTTGCCGCAGGACACCAAGTTGGTAACCACACTTTCAATCACTTAAATGGTTGGGAAACCGACAATATTGAGTATTTTCACAACATTCGGCATTGCGCAAGACAGGTACAATCTACGTTATTTCGTCCGCCTTACGGTCGCATTTCGCCAAAACAAGTGCAGTTTTTACAGCGTCATTACGATATAGTGATGTGGGATGTACTAAGTGGCGATTTTGACCAAGACCTCTCGAAAGAGCAATGCCTAAAAAATGTGACAGATGCCGTACAGCCTGGCTCAATCATTGTTTTTCACGATAGCCTAAAAGCACAAGAAAATCTATACTACACTTTGCCAAAAGCATTGGAACACCTCGCAGCGCAAGGCTACCGTTTCAAGGCTTTGACACCGCAACTGATACGAGAAATAAATTTTAATCCAAGCGGTTTTTCAAGCGAAGAGGATATACAACTGCAAGTAGCGTAATTTGAAAAATAAAAAACGAAGCGTTTTCAGAAATACCTGAAAACGCTTCGTTTTTTTGTATCGTACGTATAATGTGTAGAGACAAGGCATGCCTTGTCTCGTGCTACTACGGGCGATGAACGAGCGAGACAAGGCATGCCTTGTCTCTACTATTAAAAATCAATCGTTACCTTCATATTTATAACGCTCAAAAGATTTGTCGCTTGTGAGGTATTTTTTGTTTTTGAATACATATTATCCAATGTTTTTTTTATTTTTGCATTTTAAAATAAAATCATGAGATACAGAAGATTAAAAATACAAGAATTTGAAGCATTGGAAGCACAATTTGTACAATTTTTGGCTGTAAATAGTGTGACTGGGCCAGATTGGGAGAAAATAAAATTGCAAAATCCGCAAAGAATGAACGATTTGCTCGATCAATTTAGTGATGTTGTGCTTAGTTCGGTCATTGATAAGGTAAAATACTTGGTGCAAATTGGCGCAAAGTCATTGATGATTTTTAATTGTCATACCGAATACCTCGAAATTGTAGGCATAAGTACAGACACAGAAGCAAAATTTGACCAATACGAAAGGCTTGCAGATGCACTCGAAGCGTTGCCGAATAATGTAAAATTACAAACTTTTTCGCATACCAAAACTTATCTGAAATCAAGAGATATGGAAATTTTTGAACTTTTGGAAAGCGGTTGCCAAATTACGGATGAAGCTATTTTTAATCAAATTTCTGCATTGAATCAGACGAGTTAAAATACTAATATTTAATAAATGAAAAACAACATTTTATATATAACCATTTCATTATTAGCCTTTTGTACAGCTTGTAATAAGCCAGAGCCAATTCCTGCTTACATCTACGTAAAACCATTTTCGCTGACGACCGATGCTGCGGAAGGCGCAAATACTTCAAAAATAATTGACGCTTGGGTTTACTCAGGCGATTTACTGTTAGGTGCATTCACTTTGCCTGCCGAAATTCCTGTACTGAACGAAGGCGATACGAAAATCACTATTTTTCCTGGCGTTCGCAACAATGGAAACAATGCTTCGCCTACCGAATATTTTAATTATTTGCCATTTTCAATACAAAAAAAATTAGTTCCTGCGAAGACAGATACGATTTTTCCTACTACATCCTACGATAAAAATCTTGTGTTCAAATGGATAGAAGATTTTGAAAATACGGTTAATACGCTCAATACTAATGTCGATAAAGACGATTCTACTGGTATTGCCGTTACGGGTATAGACGTGAAGTATGGAAGCAGATGCGCACTTCTGAAAGTAGATAAAAAACATCCTTTGATGTCAGTAACAACTCAATTTCCATTTGAGAATGTGCCTCAAAATAGCCGTGTTTATATTGAAATGGACTACAAATGCAGTGTTCCGATTTTTGTAGAAATATACGGATTTGCAAATGGTATAACACCAAAACTACTCGAAGCAGTGAGTTTTAAAGAAAAAAGCGAATGGAATAAAGTGTATCTCAATTTTAGTAAAAATATCAAAAGTGCTTATACTTCGTATAATTTTGTTTTTTCGGCACTGTTACCAACTGACACTAACGGACAATATGTCAATGAAAAAGGCGAAGCAAGAATAGATAATTTAAAATTGGTATTTCCTAAGTAAAAAATAAAGTATTTTATGGAAAAATTTAGAGTAAGATTTGCGCCATCGCCTACGGGAGCATTGCATATTGGTGGCGTACGAACGGCATTGTTTAATTATTTATTGGCTAAAAAAAATGGCGGAACATTTTTAATCCGTGTAGAAGATACCGACCAGACACGTTTCGTGGAAGGCGCAGAAGAGTATATAATGAAATCACTCGCATGGTTGGGAATTATGCCGACCGAAGGACCAAATCTCGGTGGAAATCATGCACCTTACAGACAGTCGGAGCGCAAGGAGATGTATATGAAATACGCTTTAGATTTGGTAGCAAATGGTAATGCTTATTATGCTTTTGATTCTACCGAAGACCTTACAGCGCAACGTGAGATAGCTGAAAAAGCAGGTGGCAAATTTCAATACGGCGCAGCTACACGTCATAGTTTACGCAATAGTTTGACAGTTTCGGCTGAAGAAACGCAAAATTTGATTGCAAAAGGCGGTTTTGTTATTCGCATGAAAATTCCTACGAATATAAGTGTTGTGGTAAATGACATTATCCGTGGCGTAGTAACGGTCAATACGACCGAACTCGATGACAAAGTTTTGATGAAAGCGGACGGTATGCCTACGTATCATTTGGCGAATATCGTAGATGACCATGAAATGGAAATTTCACATGTCATAAGAGGAGAAGAATGGTTGCCAAGTGCGGCGCATCATGTTTTATTATATCAGTTTTTTGGTTGGGAATCTCCTCAATTTGCACATTTATCATTGATTTTAAAACCAGATGGCAACGGAAAATTGAGTAAACGTGATGGTGCAAAATTTGGGTTTCCTGTATTTCCGATAGACTGGGCAGCGCAGGGAATTATTGGTTTTGATGGTTTTGGTTTCGACCCCAAAGCGGTAATCAATTTTTTGGCATTGCTCGGTTGGAACTCGGGAACAGACCAAGAAATCTTTTCGCTTGAAGAATTAGTACAGGCTTTTTCTTTAGAAAAAATAAATAAATCAGGTGCACGTTTTGATTTTGATAAAGCAAAATGGTTTAATCAGCAATACATAAAATCAACTGCGAATGAAGATTTGGCGGCAGCGATTCGTCCAGAAATAGACGCGAACGGACACCAAGTAAGCGACGCTTTTTTGGCTACTTTTTGTGGATTGATGAAAGAGCGTGTGGTATATACCAATGAGTTTTGGAGCAAAGGAGCATACTTTTTTGAAGGCGTAAAAGTATATGACGATGAAACAATAAAAAAACGTTACAAAGCCGAAAATCGCTCTAAATATGATATAATGCTTGCAAAAATCGCTGAAATAGATGATTTTAAAGCAGTAAATATTGATATTGCGCTTAAAGAATTTATGACAAATGTAGCGATGAAACCTGGCGATGTATTACCAATTTGGCGTTTGGCACTCTCGGGAACTATGCAAGGCCCAGATGTTATGCTTATGGCAGAATTGCTTGAAAAAGAAGAAACCGTCAAAAGGCTAAAAACGGGTTTAGATTATTTTGATGCGCTTGTGAAATAAAAAAAATACCAATAAGAATTTATTTTTTATTGGCATTTTTATTTGAAACTTAATTTTCAAAAAGGTTTTTTATTTCAAAAACAAAATTATTAATGCGTAAAACTTGAAAGTTTCAGATAAAAGTATTTATTTTACATAAATATTAAATTTATAATTACAAAATATTATCTCGATGAGAAATTTTACTCTACTTTTCGCTTTGTTGTGTGCAACTTACTCTTTTGCAACGGCTCAAATTACAGTTACAAATGCCTTTTTTCCTAAAATTGGCGATACACTTCGTACTTCCAGTGCGACTACTCCAACAGGTTTTAAAGTTGCCAAAGATGGTGTAGGAAAAACTTGGGATTTTAGTACGCTAAAATCTACGGCAGTCAATACTACACTCATTTTAGCGGCAAAAGATGGCGTAAATGCGGCATCTTTTCCCAAAGCCACATTGGTAGAAAAAAGATTGGCCACTGGCGACGAATATTATATGAAGGTGGACGGAAAGAGCTATGAAACAATAGGTTATGCTGGCTCGAATGCTACAGGATTTGCGGTATCTTCTGTTACATCGGTTAGTCCTGCGGTAGTGAATCGTCGTTCTCCAATGGCGTTTTTTGATTTGAATAATACTAATTCTGCTATCAATGCGGCTGTTCCTTTGTCAGGTTTACCAGATTCTATTTCAAAACAAATCGGACAGTTTGCAGGCCTGATAGATTCTATTCGTGTAAAATACGTTTCTACTCGTACAGATTTAGTGAATGGTTACGGTACTATTAAATTGCCGATGGGTTCTTATGAGGTTTTACGTGAGCAACGCATCCAATACAATGATAAAAAATTGGAAGTACACACAAAATTATTCAAATCTTGGTCAGATATTACGTCCTTAATTCCTGCTAACCAGTTGCCTGCTGGCATCAAAAGTTTTATTGGTTTAGACACGTCTTTTCAATATCAATTTTTTAGCGATAAGCAAAAAGAAGTTATTGCGGTAGCAACAATGGATAACAAAGATAACACGAAAGTTACAGCAGTTACGTACAAAAATATCAAAAAATTCACGCCAGTGATTGATAATTTTGATGCGGGAAATTTTGCTCGCCCTGACATAAGAGCGTTCCCGAATCCTGCAAACGACGAAGTAAATATCGAGATGATGAACTTTGAAGCGGGTAATTATACCTTGAAAATATACAATCTTTTAGGTGCTGTAATCATGCAAGATAATTACACAATTGCTGGTACAAAAACTATCAGATTGGATATTACACAACTCCGAAAAGGAACTTATTTGTATAGCATTAGTAATAATCATGGTAAAATAATGGTTACGAAGCGTTTGATGGTACTGAAAGCGTAATCTAAAATACCAGAAAAAAAGCAAATAAAAAAGCGTAAATAACTCATTATGAGTTGTTTACGCTTTTTTATTTGCTTTTTTAAGTTATGGTTATAGACTATTTTACCAATAATTTTTCGCCTACAAAAATTCGTTCACAATCTTTTTTATTCAATTCAGCCAACTGTACGATAGAAATATTGTACAATTTACTGATAGCAGTCATCGTTTCGCCTGAGCCTACGATATGGTAAGTATGTCCGTTTTCTTCTGCTTTTGTACCACGAACCATCTGAGCAATTTTTACACTTGCATCAGCTACGGGCGTATCACAAGATTGTAATTTTGCTTTTTTGGCAGCCTCGATTTCTGCTTGTGAAGTAGTAGAATTGTAGCTTGCAGGTACTTTTGTTGGAGCAACTGTATTTACCTTTTTTGTAGCTGCCGTAAAACTCTCCGCAATTTTAGTAGCGTTAGCTTTATTCGGGGCAGACATTTTCATGTTTTCCATCTCAAAACTCGTAGGCAAAGGCTTAGAACTTGCAGCCGATGAAGAAACAATTTTCGAGTTAGAAACTGCTTCTTTGTTCATTTTGATAGTTGGTTTTTTTACCGTTACTTTTGCTGTTTCTGTTTCTTGTACTGTATTTTTTTGTACTGCAAATTGCTTTTCTTTTTCTGTTTCTTCTGTAACAACTACTTGTTCAGGTACTTCGATTTCTACGGTTTTGTACGCCACAGTTTCATCAAAACCAATATGACCTACAATAATCGCATCAGCAGGAATGTCTTGAATGGTTTCTGCCAAAGGAATATTCTCGTCACGATTTTCGCCTCTTGTAGAAACGGTTTCTGCTACTTGAACGAGTTTTTTGACCATTCTTGTTTCTGTCTTAAAAGTGGTAGTTTTTTCCAAACAAGGCGGCGAATTTAAGTCAATCGCATTGCCCAAATCGTCACAAATTTTTTCCCAAACGAATTGTCCTGTGACAGAACCACCATCTAAATAATTGCCCGAAATACTGTAGTCGGATTGCATAATACCGTCAAAAGTGAAACTTTTTTCTTGGTTTGCGCCTTCGATAGCATAAATTTGATTGGGTTCAAAAACAGAGCCAGCCAGCTCAATTTTTGCCCCATTAGACAGATAAGAACCTACGAAAAGGTTATTTTCCAACGGTATAATTCTCAAAAAAGAAGAAACCGCCTTAGCGTCAGCCGTATTGCTAATACGCCAAAATCCAGCTAAGTTTTGTGGCGAAATATTTTGTGCTTGCACAAAAGAAAAGGTAAAACACAAAGCTAATGTGTTGAAAATGAGTGATTTATTCATGTGTAATAGTGTTGTTTTTATGTATATATGATAAGACCTCTCCCATCCTCTCCAAAGGAGAGGGTCAAAAAAAGAAAATTGAAATTCACGACGATTTATTGTTTTTTATTTTGACGAAAAAATCCTAATAAGTTACAAATACTCAAATCTTCAATAATTAAGCTGATGTTTTTTTCCTCGGTTTGATAATCAAGCGCAAAGATTGGTCGTAGGTAAAATAATTCCATACCCAATTTAAGAAAATAAACAGCCTGTTTTTCAGACCAATAATCGCAAAGAGGTGTACAAAAAGCCAAACGAGCCAAGCAAAAAAACCTTGAAATTTTATAAAAGGTAAATCTACAACGGCATGATTTCGCCCGATAGTCGCCATAGAACCGAGGTCACGATAATGAAACGGTTCGAGTGGGTCGTTGGTCAAAATATTCCTAAAATTCACTGCCAATTGTTTTGCTTGTTGTATCGCTACTTGTGCTACTTGCGGATGTCCTTTGTAGGTGCTTTCTTCCATATAAGCAATATCTCCAATAGCAAAAACATTGTCTAAACTATTGATTTTGTTGAAGTTATCGCACATAATACGTCCATCTTTCATCACTACACCTTCGGGCAAACCAGCGAGTGTATTGCCTCTGATACCTGCTGCCCAAATCACTTTTTTGCTATGAATAGTTGTGCCATCATTCATCGTGACGACCTCGCCATCGTAGTCCGTCACACGTGTATTTTTTTTGATAATTACACCTAATTTTGCCAAAAAACCTTCGGCAGCAAGAGCCGCTTTATCAGACATACCTTTGAGCAAAACATCGCTGCTTTGTATGAGGTAGATATCTACTGTTCGGGTATTCAGTTCGTGATAATCTTTGGGTAAAATGTATTTTTTCATTTCTGCCAATGCACCAGCGAGTTCCACGCCAGTCGGTCCGCCACCTACAATTACAATGTCTGTATAAGACTGTTGCTCGGCATCGTTTGTGGAAGTCAGGGCTTTTTCGTAGTCCTCAAAAATCGAATTTCGTAAATACAGCGCCTCCGAAACCGTCTTCATAGGTATTGCAAACTGAGCGATTTTCTGATTTCCGTAGTAGTTTGTATCTGCGCCCATAGCCACTACGAGGTAATCGTACCAGCAATAACCCAGTTCTGTATTTATTTTTTTTTCCTGATAATCAACACTTTGTACTTCTGTTATCCGAATAAAAATATTTTTTTTGCTTTGAAACATTTTACGCAAAGGAAACGCAATCGAACTCGGCTCAAGACCAGCCGTTGCGACCTGATAATACAAAGGTTGAAACTGATGGAAGTTATTTCTATCTATCAAAACGACTTGTAAATCATATTTGGCAATGCGTTTTGCAAGTTCTAATCCACCAAAGCCTGCGCCTATAATTACGACACGCCGTTGCCCTGTTTCTGGTATATTTATTTTCATAAAGCAAAATTTTATACAAAATTAGATTAATTCAGTCACAAATTCTAAATTTTAGATGTAAAATTTAATGAAATTATCAGTTATCTAATGAGCTATAAAAAACCTGACAAGGTTTCAATTAAAACCTCGTAAAAATACAATATTTTAAGGCTTTTTGCCAAAATAACGCTGTTAGGCTCGTTTATATCTCAAATGAAATTTTTTTATTTTAAAAAATAAAAAAGTATTAAGGAAATGTTAAAATTTTTATTATTTTTGCCTTCAAATAAAATATTATGCTGATATGTTTAGTTGGTTTTATGGGAAGCGGGAAGTCTTATATTGGAGAAAGGCTTGCCAAATTAATGTCTTACAATTTCGTAGATTTAGATACGTATATAGCTGATAATGAGAAACTTACGATAAATGATATTTTTCAAAAAGAAGGAGAAAACGCCTTTCGTAGCAAAGAAAATAAGTATTTAAAAGTGCTTTTTAACGAAAAAAATACTGTCATCGCAACAGGCGGAGGAACACCCTGCTTCCATAACAATATGGACTTAATGTGCCAAAATGGTATTACAATTTATCTTTACGCCAACAATACAATTTTATTTTCCCGACTAAAAAAGGAGCGTATGAAACGCCCTTTGATAGCAAACACAACTGATAAAGAGTTGTTTGAAATTATAGAAACAAAAGTAGCAGAACGTAGTCCAATATATGAACAAGCAGAAGCTATTTTTGAAATAAAAAATCTCGAAGACGATAAAGTCATAGACGATATTTATAATTTTTTCACTTTTTACGATAGCTAAAAAAACAAACGAATATACAAAATACAAAGAAAGAGTGCTTTTTTTAATTAAATTGATAAAAAATATGCTATTATTTAGATTACGAACGTGGTAGTCGATATTCTTCCTTATTTTATTTTCAATTTCTTTTATCTTAGTAACGTGTGACTAATAAGTTGTGGATTTATGGTTAGTATATTAGAAGATAGCCGAGCTAAATTTGAAGTTCAATGCAGCGCATTGGGCTGAAAATTTAGAGAAGTATAGCTTTTAATAGGCAAGCAGAAAACACAAGTTATTATTTACACGTTACCAAGGTAAAGTAGGCGTTAAAAATTATT
>JANMGN010000583.1:0-1996 GCA_031374645.1 Chitinophagales bacterium
ACTACAAAGAACTCTGCACTGCCGCAAAGCAGGACTGCCTTCGGCAGTGCGCTTGTTCTAAGAAATTAAAAACAAACCGCTGATTAACAAAAGATTATAACGAGATAAAAATGTAAAACAAAAAATAAAATACGATAGTTCTAAATCATTATTTTAAACTTGAAGCTGATAATATGAATGAAAAAGAAAAAAATATTGTAGACGAGAAATTGAAATTTTTTAAATCACCAATTATTGTTCGTTATCTTAATTCATTACTAGGAGTTGGATATGATTCTAATAAGGAAAAATCACTTTCGGTAGTTTTAATTATATCATCACTCTTTTTATCAATTGCGTCAGGTTCAACTACATTTTTAGGATTTCGTGAATATATACATTGGTCTTTTTCTTTGTTAATGACATTGGGGTTACAAGGCTTGCTTTTTGTTGTAAGTTGGAGAATTGGTTCTGCATGGATTGCTAATAAGCTGAAATGGCAACTCATTCTAATTTATTTGATTGCTTTTTCAACATCTGTTTTTTTTTCATATAGTTCCCTTTTGAATACTGTTTATTCTCCTAAACAAAGAAATATTGATGAAATACAAGATTCAAAAATACTTGCATTTAACTTAGTTTTAAAATTAAAAGAAGTAATTAAGGCAAAAACAAACTATGAAAATTCAGTAACTTTTTCAAGAAACCAGCTACTGAAATGGTATGAAAATGCTACCGATAATTATCAAAAAGAATATAAAGAAATTAGGAATACTTTGGATAAAACCAAATCAACAAGTGATAGACTAAAAAATAAGTTAGAAGTTCAGATTAAAAAGAAAAGATTGAATCCAAGTGTTAGAAATACAAATGACTACTTAAATACACTTGAAAATAGTAATAATAGCACTGGAAAAATTAAGCCATTAGGAGAAAAATTAAAAATTATTGACACACTAAAAATTAAATTTGAGAAAGATTTTTCAAATTTAACATCTACTGATTTTAATATTAATATTCAGAATTTAAACATAGTTAGGTACACTTATGCAGAGCTTATCTCTAATCTATCATATTCAAAACAAGTCGATATAAACGATAGCTTAAAAAATACTATAAGTCAGTTATCAAAAGTACAAGACTTTATCAAGTATTCAAATGATAGTTTAAAAATAAATCAGATTGAAAACTTAGACACATTAAAGAAATCGTTATACTCTTTTATTGCGAAAGTACCTCAAATTAATGAATCCGAAGTAAATGAAATTACAGCCTCTATTGGAACAATAGGTAAGTACGGTGGAGATAAAGTTCACTTTTTTGTTGTTTCATTAAAGCAACTTTGGAGTTGGAATTTTTTAGCGATTGGCTCATTTATAATAGCTTTTTTCATAGATATTTTAGTTTTATTATGTGGGTTGTTAGGAGCTAAACCAGAATCGTTTTTAAATATTAAAAATGCTGATGATCTTGACGATTTGATTGAACTTAGCTTAGAAACTATTATTTCCGCAAATGTAAAGAGAACAAATTTACCAGCCGACCCTTATGCAAAAAGAATACTATTGTTATTGAGAGCATGTGAGCCAGATTTAGATTTAGCAAAGTTTGGAACACCAGCTACTATATCAATAGCAAAAATTAAAGAATTAAATATGGCAACGGAGTTAGGTATATTTTTATCATCTGGACTTGCTCAAAAATTAAAAGGACAAGATAAAATTGCTTTAACTTCACGATTAATACTTTGGTTTGCGGACCAAATTGTTCGTTTTGACTCTAAACAGAATACTACAAATGACACTTTTAAAAGCTTTTAACATGATTTTATTACAACAATTACTTCATCCACACGAAGCATGGAAACGACTTACCCAAGGTATTACGGGAGTTGAATTACTATACATTGGTATAACAACTATAAGTACCCGGTGATATTTAGTTTATGTTATTTTTTTATTACCTTTGTGTTATGGGACGAGTAAATACACCGATACTTAAAGGAACATCAAAATTA
>JANMGN010000629.1:0-3449 GCA_031374645.1 Chitinophagales bacterium
AAATTACTTGACAAAAAGAGATGTTGAACTTAATTTTAAGGAAAATATGAACCAATATATCCTTTTTGATGATGAATTACCCAAGTGGAATTACCTCATTAAGCACAACTAATACGACCAACTTATTTTTTACACGTTACAAAGTAAAGACAACGTTTTTTTAACAGTTGTTTCGTTAGAACTCAGTACATTTTTTTACATTTCTTTTTGAGATTGAACAAAAAAGTCTATTTTTCTTGTCCTTATTCAAAAGCAAATTTACAATAATATTGCGAAAAATTTGTTGAATCGCACTACATTTTTCTTTTTGAAAATTTTTAACCTTATAAAAAACTATGGCAATCAAAGTAGCAATTATAGACGATAAAAGCATCAACAGACAATCTGTAAAAGAGCGTTTGATGATGGCAAAAAACATAGAGTTGGTTTTTTTGGCAGATAATGGCGCAACTTTCTTGGATAAAATGAAAGAATTATCCGTTCCAGAACGCCCAGATGTTTGTCTTATGGACATTGATATGCCTGTGATGGACGGTATCGCAGCAGTAGGTATCGGAAAAGAACTTTACCCAGAGGTGGAGTTTTTGATGCTAACTATTTTCGATGACAACGAAAAAATCTTTGAAGCCATAAAATCTGGTGCATCTGGTTATTTGCTCAAAGAAGAAAGTATGGAAAAACTGGTAGATGCCATACATCAGGTCAAGGAATTTGGTGCTGTACCGATGTCGCCTTTGGTAGCCAGAAAAGCAATTGCGATGCTCGCAGGAAACCGCAATAATGAGCCTCAACAGCAGAAAGCTGGCATGGAATATAACCTTTCTGAGCGTGAAATGGAAGTTTTGAAGGCGATGGTAGATGGTCTGGATTACCGACAAATTGGCGAAAAAATCTTCCTAAGTCCACATACTGTTCGTACACATATTGGCAATATTTATAAAAAACTACACGTTTGCTCAAAGGTAGATGCCGTGAAGATTGCCTTAAAAAAGCAATGGTTTTAAAATAAAAATACAAAAAACTGGAAACATAAGTTTTCATTTTGTATTTTTGCGGACTGAAAAATTTTTATAAAAATTATGCGAAATTTGACCTATCGTTGGCGTGCGCTTTGGGATCCCAACATGTATCATGGTTGGGGCAAAAAACGTCGATACTTTGAAGGCTGGTATTATAAAATAGTTGATCCTACGGAGGAGTATGTTTTGGCATTGATTCCTGGAATTTCTATGGATAAAGAGGGCAATCAACACTCGTTTATACAAGTGTTGAACGGCACAAAAATTGCTTCGGCTTATCACCGTTTTGAGGCGAAAGAGTTTTTTCCCTCACAGACCGAGTTCCGAGTTCGTATCGGAAACAATCAGTTCCATACCAATGGTTTGAGTGTCGATTTACCTAACCTGAAAGGGAAATTAGATTTTGAAAATCTTACACCTTGGCCTGCTTCACTTGGTGCGCCTGGTGTGATGGGTTGGTACTCTTTTGCTCCATTTATGGAGTGTTATCATGGTGTAGTAAGTATGGGGCATACGCTAAAAGGAACAATTGAAATCAATGGTGTCGAAGTAGATTTTACTGGCGGAAAAGGTTACATTGAAAAAGATTGGGGAAAATCCTTTCCTGAGGCTTGGATTTGGATGCAATCTAACCATTTTGATAACTCAGATACGGCTTCTATTTTTTGTTCCGTTGCAAAAATTCCTTGGCTCGGAAGCTCTTTTGTTGGCTTCATAGCTGGCTTTTGGCTTGACGGAAAATTATACAAATTTACCACTTATGGCGGTGCGCAACTCAAAGCAACGTTGGGCGAAAATACGGTATTTATCAATCTGAAAAATAGCCAATATCATCTTAGAATTGCAGCTCAAAAAGCACCTGGCGCAACACTTGCTGCTCCAATTAGTGGCGCAATGACAGGCAAAGTGAATGAAAGTATGCAAGCCATTATAGATGTAGAACTTTTGGAAAAAGGGAAACGTATTTTTCATGGAACAGCTCGAAATGCTGGACTTGAAGTGGCAGGTATTGTAAAAGATTTGCTCGCAGATGATTGGTCGTATTAATTAATAATTCAAAATTAAAAATGTATAAGTGAGCGTTAAAAATTACTTGTAACTATTTTGTCGTTGAGAAAAAAGTGATAAATAACTGACTATAAGGAAGTTATTTATCACTTTTTGAGCAATCGACTGAAAAAATAGTTATAAGTAATTTAGCTCGAGTACTTAATCATAAATAATTCAAAATTATCTATTGTTTAATTTTGCCGAAATATCTAAATAATAAAAAACGTGTTGAAATTGTGCTGATTTCAATACGTTTTTTTATGAATATTATTTTCATGTCCGAATAGTTATTTTATTTTTTTGAAAAACATTTATTTTAGCCTAAATTAGCTTTCTACACTAAAATAAATGTTTTTTTGCTACCTTTGTGAAATTTTTCTAAAATGAATAAAAATAAACTACTTTTAGAACTCGTTTGGTGGATTTTTACAGCCACTTTTACAGCCATGGTTCTGTACCCCATTTGGAGTAAAGTCACTGTATATCCAGAACGCATCAACTATTACAATCTTGCTTATATTGTTATTTTCGTTACGCTTACGAGGTATATGTTTTTGATGAAATATACTTTTTTAGCCAATTCGCAAGTAGCAAAAGCCATTATGATTATTGTTGTGCTTCCGATTATTATTTTCTCGATTGATGGTATTTTTTCTTTCAGACAAATACTCGATAACGATGGCTACGCAGCGATTTGTCAAGGTGTTGCAGACGACCAAGTAAATGCAATAGGAATGTATTACCGTAATGAATATTTATTTTTTGGAGTGAGTGCTATTATTACTGCTATCATTTTTCCTTTCAGAATGGTCGTTTCTATTTGGAGGAAAATAAATCGAGGAACGGTTTAAAAAAAATAGGCAATAAGCAATTGGCAAATAAGCTGTTATTTTTTTAGCTAAAAAAATGTAGCAAATATTTGGAATAAAAACTACACTACACAACCATCAAAGATATATTTTACTCTTTAACTCAGAATTTTACAAAAGTAGATAAGCTCGAAAGTAGCTTAAACATTGAATTATACAAACACAAGATAAAACAGATGCAACAAAACATCAGAACTTTTTTCCTATTATTATCCCTATTTATAACAGTTAGTAGTATAAATGCACAAGAGGTATCCACCGCAGAATTTGGCGAACCCAAAGAATATGAAATTGGTGGCGTTAGGGTTTCGGGCGCACAATTCTCAGATGAAAATGCTTTGGTCGCTATTTCAGGTTTTAAAGTAGGAAGCAAAATGCGTTTTCCTGGTCCAGAAGTTCCACGTGCCATCAAGGCGTTATGGAAACTCAAATTATTTACTGACGTAAAAATTTATAAAGAAAAAACCATTGGAGAAGTTATTTTTTTAGAAATAGCGGTACAAGAGCGACC
>JANMGN010000651.1:0-2103 GCA_031374645.1 Chitinophagales bacterium
GGCCGCCGCGCCAATCCTTGTTGCTCGGGCCATCGACCGTTTTCTGCGTCGCGGTGGCGGCATGCACCGTCGTCATCAGGCCGCGCTTGATGCCGAAGCTGTCGTTCAAGACCTTGGCCCGATACGATACACGTTATGGTCAATCACTGGCCTTCTCGTTTGGGCGGTTCGGCTGCTTCCGAGCCTGGTAGAGTTGCTGTGGCACAAGTATGCAAAAATATTTCGGATTCTCTGATGCGTGTAAATCCTGAATCAAAAATATTAATCATGGGCGACTTAAATGATGACCCTGTGAACAAGAGTTGTGCAGAGATAATTGGAGCAAAAGGAGACAAAAAAGACGTTTATCCAGGTCAATTTTACAATCCTATGTACAAATTTTACAAAGCAGGAATCGGAACGCTCGCTTACGATGATGCTTGGAATCTTTTTGACCAAATCATGATTTCTTATGGCACAGTAAATGAAAAAAATAGTGGCTATCATTACTACAAAACAAAGATTTTTAACGAAACTTTTTTGACCAATAAATCAGGTGCATTCAAAGGTTACCCGAATCGTACTTATCTTGGCGACCGTTACAATGGTGGTTATAGTGATCACTTTCCTGTATATTTGTTTTTTGTAAAACCGATAAAGTAGGTGAAGAATGAGTAACAATATATAATTTTTATTATTTTATTAAAAAACAAATAAATATTTATGAGTGCGATAGTATTTAAAGTGGGCAATTACGTAAAAGTTTCTCCAAGCGAAGATATAGATGATTTTATGGACGGTTGGGAAGGCGAAATCACAGAGATTTTCGACCCAGTAGCAGAAGGCGAAGAAGATGACGACTTGATTATTACCGTCACACTCGATGCGCAAAGCCTCGATGAAATGGATAAAGATTATATTTCGGACGAAATCGAAATGTTTGGTACTTCAGAAGATTTGCATTTTATATGCTGCGGTCCTACCGAACTCTCGCTCTCCAAACGCCGTGATACAGACGAAATGCGTGCAATAGCACTGAAACGTGTGATGGAAATTGCTGCAAAATATGAGTAAACTAATAAACACATGGTGTCTTTGAGACACCATGTGTTTATTAGTTTATTATTTAATTTTATACTTACAACTGTTTATTTTTCAATATTATTATTACTTTTGCGAAAACAAAACAAACTATACTATGGCAGTAGATTACTATGCAAAAATGGAAAGCGGTGCGTTTTATCACATATATAATCGGACGAACAATGACGAAATCGCTTTCAAATCTAATGAAAACTACCCTTATTTTTTAGAGAAAATAGAAAAATACTTACCAGAATGTTTGGAGATCTGGGCGTATTGTTTAATGCCTACACATTTTCATTTTTTGGTAAAAGTCAAGGAAGGTTTTGATACTACTTATATTGAAAAACAAATGGGGCTTTTGCAAATGAGTTATACAAAGGCGATTAACAAAAGACATAATCGTCATGGAAGCCTTTGGCAACAACGCTTTCGGCGTGTTTTACAGCGAGAAAATCATTGGATAATGAGGACATTATGCTACATACACCACAATCCGATTCATCACAATTATACTAAAGAATACAACGAATGGCAGTATTCATCTTATCATGATTATATCGCTAATGATGAAAGTCCTTATCCGTGGTTGGTAAAAACTACTGCTTTGAACTGGTTGTCAGAAGATGTTTCTAAACAGAAAGCTGCTTTCATTGATTTTCACGAAGAATATAAACGTAATTTTAATCGTAAAAATTACGAAAATGATGAGCTATTTTAGATTGTAATTAAAAGGTAAAAACTTAGCCATCAAAACTTGGCTAATAAATTGTATATAAAAGTCTATCGTTATGATAGTAGAAAAATTAGATATATTATCGGTAAAAAATTTAGTAGAAGTTCTACTAAAAAAGGTTGAAACGCTGGAAGCGGAAAACGCTCAATTACGAGCAGAAAATGCTGCTTTGCGAGAACAACTGAATAAAAAGAGCATTTTCTGCTCGTAATTGAGCGTTTTCCGCTTCCAGCGTTTCAACCTTTTTTAGTAGAACTTCTACTAAATTTTTTACCGATAATATATCTAATTTTTCTACTATCATA
>JANMGN010000708.1:0-2686 GCA_031374645.1 Chitinophagales bacterium
AAATTTTCAGCCCAATGCGCTGCATTGAACTTCTAATTTAGCTCGTCTATCTTCTAATATACTAACCATAAATCCACAACTTATTATTCACACGTTACTTATCATTAATTTTTATTTAATCATAATATAAAAAAATAACAACTATGAAACCTATCAATGATAGAGTAGTCGTAAAACCTGCTACGGCTGAGGAAAAAACGAAAGGTGGTATTATTATTCCTGATACGGCAAAAGAAAAACCATTGCGTGGCGAAGTTATCGCAGTTGGTCCTGGCAAAGAAGGCAATAAAATGAATGTAGCAAAAGGCGACATCGTATTATATGGTAAATACGCTGGTCAAGAATTGGATTATCGTGGTGAAACGTATTTAATTATGCGTGAAGATGATATTTTAGTAATATTAGACTAAAAAACGCAACCACATCTAAATTTGCCTCTCAGAGGAAGACCCCAATGTGCTGCAAGAAAATTTAATTTTCAAATAAATAACAAATAGAATTTTAAACAATTACTAATTTTTAAATTACTAATTTTTAATTATAAAAAATGGCAAAAGATATAAATTTCGGCTCGGACGCAAGAGAAAAACTCAAAAGCGGTGTAGATCAGTTAGCAAATGCTGTAAAAGTGACCCTTGGACCAAAAGGTCGTAACGTAGTAATTCAACGTAGCTTCGGCGCACCTATTATCACAAAAGATGGTGTAACAGTTGCGAAAGAAATAGAATTAGAAGACGCTGTGGAAAACATGGGCGCACAAATGGTAAAAGAAGTAGCTTCTAAAACTGCAGATGCAGCTGGCGATGGTACTACAACAGCTACTGTTTTGGCTCAAGCAATGGTAAAAGTAGGCTTGAAAAACGTAGCAGCTGGCGCAAATCCAATGGATTTGAAACGTGGTATTGACAAAGCTACCAGAGTAATTATTCAAAACTTGAAAGAGCAATCAGAGCAAGTTGGCGATGATTTTGCTAAAATCCAGCAAGTAGCTGCAATTTCTGCTAATAATGACGAAGAAATCGGTACGCTTATCGCTGACGCTATGAAACGTGTCACAAAAGACGGCGTTATCACGGTAGAAGAAGCAAAAGGTACAGAAACTTACGTAGAAGAAGTAATCGGTATGCAGTTTGACAGAGGTTATTTGTCTCCGTATTTCATTACGAATGCAGACAATATGACTGCTGAATACGAAAATCCGTTGGTTTTGATTTATGACAAAAAAATCAGCAATATGCAAGAAATGTTGCCGATTTTGGAAAAATCATTACAAACTGGTCGTCCATTGTTGGTTATTGCAGAAGATGTAGATTCTCAAGCGTTGGGCGTATTGGTAGTGAATCGTTTGCGTGCAAACTTGAAAATCGTAGCAGTAAAAGCACCAGGTTTTGGCGACCGTCGCAAGGCTATGTTGGAAGACATCGCTATTTTGACAGGTGGCGTAGTTATCAGCGAAGAGCAAGGCTACAAATTAGAAAATGCAGAATTGACAATGTTGGGTAATTGTGAAAAAATTACTGTTGATAAAGACAATACAACTTTGGTAAATGGTAAAGGCGACGGAGAAACTATCAAAGCTCGTATCAACCAAATCAAACAACAAATAGGAACAACTACTTCTGACTATGACCGTGAAAAACTCCAAGAGCGTTTAGCGAAATTGGCAGGTGGTGTAGCCGTACTTTATGTAGGTGCTGCGACAGAGGTAGAAATGAAAGAGAAAAAAGACCGTGTTGATGATGCGTTACACGCTACACGTGCTGCGGTAGAAGAAGGTATCGTTGCAGGTGGCGGTGTAGCATTGGTACGTGCAATCTCAGCTTTGGCAACCTTGAAAGGTGTAAATGCTGATGAAAATACAGGTATTGCTATCGTTCGTCAAGCACTCGAAGCACCTTTGCGTACAATTGCTGAAAATGCAGGTAACGAAGGCTCAGTTGTTTTAAATCGTGTAAAGGCAAGCAAAGGAGCTTATGGTTTCAATGCTCGTACTGAAAAATACGAAGATTTGAAAAAAGCGGGCGTTATCGACCCTACAAAAGTAACACGTATCGCAGTTGAAAATGCAGCGTCTATCGCTGGTATGATTTTGACAACGGAGTGCGTATTGAGTGAAAAACCTAAATCAGAAGAGCCTCATAGCCATGGTGGAATGGGCGGCGGAATGGGCGGAATGATGTAATTATTTTTTCCTAAGCCTTCTGAAAATAGAAGTAATATGTAATAAAAAAAACCTCTTCGAGAGTAGATACTTTATAAGCGGTTTATTTTTGCTTTTATTTCAAATAAATCCCTTTAAACGGCTGTATTGGATTGTATTTTAATAAGTACAAATTAAGAAATAAATTTAATTTTTAACGACACGATGAACTACAATGCTTCCATCAGAATTTTTTACTTCAATAAAATAAACTCCATTGGGTAATTGTTGTGCTGTAGTAATCTCAAAAGTAGTATTATCTCTTGTATTTTCCGATTTTTGCTGCCATAAAGTACTTCCTAATGTATTTATTAATCGCACTTCATAGTCACAAATTATATCACACTTAATGAACACATTTAGATTATCATTAAATGGGTTAGGATACATATTTATATCCATTTCATTTGATAATTGAGAAGTTTTTGTAGTGGTAGAATTTTTATTATTTATTTGTTTTGTGATGATGCCTTCAAAATCAGAATC
>JANMGN010000710.1:0-10856 GCA_031374645.1 Chitinophagales bacterium
GTTTCATTTTCTGAAAAACGGGATTTTTGAGCAAAAGATACTACAGAATATAAGAATAATAAAAAGATGATTTTATATTTCATTTATTTTCTATTCTATTAAAAATCAATATTTTATAAATTATTTCAATTTATAAATTCAAGTAAAAAGTACCACAGCAAACCAAAATTGCAAAATACGGCACAAAGATACGACATAGAAACATATTTACAAGACGGAATTTCAACTAATAAAAAATCCCTGCCTTTTCTCAAAAGAAAAAGCAGGGATTTTTACTAATTTTTAGAAAATTACTATTTTTGAATAGTTACTTTTTTAGTAGCTAACTTATCGCCCATTTGTACATGGATAGTATAAATACCGTTTGGTAAACTGGTAGAAACGAAAGGTAAAATATTTTTACCACTCATTTTGCCATAATCACGAGCAGCTACTTGTTGTCCCATTACGTTGAAAACTTTCACGCCTACTTCTACATTTGAAGCAGTAGAAACTTCGATATTTGCCTCTTCGCCCATAGGATTAGGATAAACACTTACCGCATTATTTTCAAAGAGGTCGTTTGTGCCAACTTTTTTAGTAACCAATTTATCTGCAATACCTGTTAAAATTTGACCATTTGCTGCATCTAAAACCATAGATACAACGTGCATATTTGCAGGTTTCATAGCATTAGGAACAGTATAAGTAAACTCATAAGTGAATTCTTTTCCTTCTTCAATATCTGTAGGAATAGAAAGTGGAGCACCTTCGTAAGTACCTAAAATAGCACGTCCTACATGATTGTAAACCATATTTTTTGCAGGAACTGGATTTGGTAATAACTCATAGCCACCCATTTCGCCTGCGCTACCGCCTGCATAAGCATTTGCTTGGTTGTAACCCGCAGTAGTACCTTTTACACCATCTTCAGACATGACAACATTGAAGCGGTAATTACCTGATACTGTCATAGTAGCAGAACCTTTTAAAGTAATTGTTGCTTTACGTGTCAAAGAATCATATACTATTTTGTGAGAAAGTGTAAATGGATTTAACTCAGCTCTTGCTGCATCATATACATCAAACATTTCTGATGGGTCAATCACATCTGTACGATTTACGACTACTCCTGGGAAGCCTGTAAAACCTGGTGTTTTTACCAAACCAGCATCATACGCAGTTACTTTCATAGGGTCGTTAGGTCCGTTATGTACAGCAATACCTATAAACTCATTAGGATAGGCCTTTGCCATAGAATCCATGAATACTGCGCCACGTGGACACCAAACGCACCAAGTACCTGTTCCTTCTTCAAATACAACATTGCGTTGTACGTTTTTAGAAATAACAATTGTTTTGAAATTGCTTGTGTTTGTTATTGCAACTTTATTGATACTATCTATCGAAATATCAAAACTTTGCGCTCCTGTAGCTTTGTAATTGTAAGCTGTCGGATGCTTAACCTCAGCTGTCGTCAAAGGAGCGATGTTTAAACCTTTAATTTTTTTAGTAGCTGTTGTTGTACCAATTTTGTAAGTCATATCTACCTCTGTGATAGCTGAAGCTCCTAAATTAGTAACAGCACCTTTTATCACAACAGCATCAGATTTCAAAGCGTATTTTTTATAGCTATCTAATTTGAAAGTAGCAGCAACTGTTGGCGGTACATAGATGTCAATATCATCTACACCAAGACCGTAAAGATAACCGCCGTTGTCTGTAAATTTGATAGCAAACCAAACCGCAGTATCTTTGTTAAAAGAAGAAAGATCAACAGTTTGCGTTTTCCAGATTACTGCGGATTTAGCGTCATTTAGCGTAGGCGTAATTTCTGCAACATCTGTCCAAGTTTTACCTGCATCTTTTGAAGATTGTACAAAAGCACCTTCTTTGATACCATTATCTGTACGACCACCAAAATAAGCATTAAAAGTCATAAAGATTGTATTTTTTCCACTTAAATTTAATTTAGGTGTTATCAAAAGGTCTTCAAGTTTAGTTTGGTTTCCCTTATCATCATTAGAAGTGGCAAAGTTTGTAGTATTGCCTGTATAACCCATTGCTGTACTTTTTAGCGTCGCAATTTTACCGAAGAGCCAACCACCATCAGTGGCATCTGATATACTCTGCCAGCCAGCAGGCAGCTTACCACCTTCAAATTTTTCAGATAAGATAGTTTGTGCGTTCACAAACGCAACAGAAAGCATAAATGCAAAAAATAGTAGATTTTTTTTCATTACTTTTAGATTTGAAATTAGTTTGAATTAATAAAATTTGGTTTTGCAAATCAAAAAATGATTTGGTAACGTAAAAATAGTTATTCTTTATTAATATTCATTTTTTTTAAATGTTTTTTTCGACTAAAAGACATTTTTATTTTTTTTCACTAAATTAAAAATATTACTTTTAAAAAAAAGTATCTTTGTACTTTAATATATATCATATAATATGAATAACATTTTATTGCTCGGTTCGGGTGGCAGAGAAAATGCTTTGGCTTGGAAAATGGCGCAAAGCGACCGCCTAAATAAACTTTTTATTGCACCAGGAAATCCTGGGACGGCTGCTTTCGGCGAAAATATCAATATCAATCCGAATGACTTTGAAGCCTTGAAAAAATTTGTTTTAGCAAAAAAAATAAATATCGTAGTGGTTGGTCCAGAAGAGCCTTTGGTACGTGGTATTTATGATTTTTTTTCAGAAGATGTTGATTTACAACACATTAACGTTATTGGACCATCGGCAGAAGGCGCAAAATTAGAAGGTTCAAAGGCTTACGCAAAAGCATTTATGGCTGACATGAATATCCCGACGGCTGCGTACAGAGAATTTACACAAGCAAATGTAGAAGAAGGTGTAGCCTATATCGCTACGCAAACGCCACCTATTGTTTTGAAAGCAGATGGTTTGGCAGCAGGAAAAGGCGTTGTGATTTTAAATGATGTAGAAGAAGCACAGGAAGAACTCCGTGAAATGTTGAGTGGAAAATTTGGAGATGCAAGCGCAAAAGTGGTCATTGAGGAATTTTTAGATGGTATAGAATTTTCTGTTTTTGTGTTGAGCGATGGCGAAAATTATAAAATCTTACCTGTCGCCAAAGATTACAAACGTGTCGGAGAAGGAGACAAAGGCTTGAATACTGGTGGCATGGGCGCAGTTTCGCCTGTACCTTTTGTAGATGCCGAAATGATGCAAAAAGTAAAAGAACGCATCATAAAACCTACTGTAAAAGGTCTTTTTGATAAAAAAATACAATACAAAGGTTTTATTTTCATTGGGCTGATACGAGTAAAAGGAGAGCCTTTTGTGATAGAATACAATTGTAGAATGGGCGACCCTGAAACGGAGGTCGTGATGCCTCGTTTGAAATCTGACTTAGTAGCATTATTTGAAAAAGTTGGCGAAACAAAACTCCACGAAGCTACTGAAATCATAGAAGATACTCGCTCAGCCACTACGATTATGTTGGTTTCAGAAGGTTATCCTGGCGATTACCCGAAAGGTTTTGAGCTAAGTGGTTTTGAAAAAACAAGCGATTGTTTGCTTTTTCATGCTGGTACAAAACAAGAGAATGATAAAATAGTAACCAATGGTGGTCGTGTTTTAGCAATTACAGCTTTTGGCGATACGCTCGCCGAGGCACTCGCACTTGCCAACGAAAATGCAGAAAAAATTCATTTTCAAGGCAAAAATTACCGAAAAGATATTGGACTTGATGTTCTAAACTTAGCAATCTGATGGATTTTACAAGACTGTTTGACATACCGCTTTTTCAAGCTACACGCTATCCGCAAAAAGTAGCGGTAGCGATGTATGCCGAAGAAAAATGGATTACTTTTTCTTCGGAAAAACTATTGCAATGTATTGAAAGTACAAGTGCTTCGCTTTTGCGTCTGGGACTAAAAAAGGGAAATAAAATCGCATTGATTGGAAAAACAGGTAGCCCCTATTGGAATATTTTGGATTTTGCAGCGCAGCAAATTGGCGTGATTGTCGTCCCAATTTTGTCTGGTGTTCCGCAATATCAGATGGAATATATTTTAGCAGAATGTCAAATAGAATTTTTATTTTTTAATCAAAAAAACGATTCACAAAATCACGAGTATCTTTTAAACAAAAAATACAATACGTATAATATTGAAAACCAATTAGTTGATTTTTTTAAAGAAACAAACCTAATAGAAAAAGAAGCAATAGAACTTTTGAAAAAAAGTATTTTACCAAGCGATTTGGCGACAATAATATACACTTCGGGGACTTCGGGCGAGCCCAGAGGCGTGATGCTTTCTCATCATAATTTGGTAAGTAATGTAAAATCTATTTTGCCACTTGTTCCTTTTGTCAATGGAAAAGCGACGCTAAGTTTTCTGCCATTGAGCCATGTTTTTGAGCGCACGATTACGTTTTCTTATTTGGCGATGGGTGCAAATATTTATTATACGGGCGGTATTGATAATCTTGAATTTTGTTTGAAAACCGTTCGTCCATATTATTGGAGTAGCGTACCGAGAGTTTTAGAAAAAATATACGACCGCATCATAGAAGAAAGAGAAAAAAGTAGTTTTTTGAAAAAAACTTTAATCAATTTTGCCTTGCGTGTAGGCGAGCGTTATGACGAGCGAAAGGAATATAATTTTGCTTTCCAAGCAAAACGATTTTTAGCAGATTTTTTGGTGTATAGGCGTTGGCGAAAATCGATTGGTGGCAACGTAAAAGGAATTGTAGTTGGAGCGGCGGCATTGCAGCCGCATTTGTCCAAACTTTTTTCAGCCGCAAAAATTCCTATCCGTGAAGGTTACGGTTGTACCGAAACATCGCCTGTTGTTTCTTTTAATCGTTTTGAGCCAGGCGGCGTGATTTACGGTACAGTCGGTATTCCTGTGCCTGGTGTAGAAGTTCGTATCGAAAAAACAGATGAATATGAAAACGGCGATGGCGAAATTTTAGTCAAAGGGCCAAACGTAATGATGGGTTATTTTAATAAAAAAGTAGAAACGGAAGAGGTTTTTACGAACGATGGTTGGTACAGAACGGGAGATATTGGACATCTTGTGAATAAGCGTTTTTTGAAAATAACTGACCGTAAAAAAGACCTTTTTAAGACCTCTTACGGAAAGTTTGTTTCGCCACAAGTCATTGAAAATCAGTTAAAAACGTCTTCTTTTATAGACCAGTGCATGGTTTATGGTTTAGGAAAATCTTATATTGTTGCGTTGATTGTTCCTAATTTTCATCGCTTAAAAGAGTGGTGCAACGAGCATAAAATACATTGGACGGCTCCGCAATATATGGTCATCAATCCGAAAGTAGAGGCTTTTTTTAAAACACTTATAGAAGACCTTAACAAAGATTTGGAAGGCGTAGAGCAAGTGAAAAAATTTCATTTGCTTTTTAAAGAGTGGAATGTGACTTCGGGAGAATTAACGCCAACTTTGAAAATCAGGAGAAAAATAATTGTAGAGAATAATAAAACTATATTGGATAAACTTTGAATGGTAATGAAAAAATAATAATCAGGCTTCGTAGGTCTTTTAGACCTACGAGGTTTGTAATCAACTAAACAAAATAAAACATGACCTACATTTTACATATAGAAACCGCAACTGATATTTGTTCGGTTGCAGTAAGTGAAAAAGACCAACTTTTGGCACATTGCGAAAGCTCCGAACCAAATCAACACAGTAAAGAACTGACGCTACTGATAGCTGCCGTTTTGGAAAAAGCAAATTTGAAAATGGCTGACCTTGCGGCTGTTTCGCTTAGTGGTGGACCGGGTTCTTACACTTCTTTGCGTGTAGGAAGTGCTGTCGCAAAAGGAATTTGTTATGCGATGAACATTCCTTTGATAGCTGTGGACACTTTGCAAGCTATTGCAGCAGAAAGCCAAAAAACTTATAATTTGCCTGATGCTATTTATTGTCCGATGATAGATGCAAGGCGTATGGAGGTTTACACCGCTTTGTACGATGACCAAAATAAGGAAATAAAACCAGTCGATGCTCGTATCATAGATGAAGACCTTAAACAAGAATTTTTAGTATTAAATAAAAAAATAATATTTTCAGGTAACGGAAGTGCCAAATGTAGAGATTTTTTTTCAGAGGATTGTTTTGCTTTTACTGATATAATTTGCAATTCTTCAAATATGTTATATATTGCATATCAAAAATTTACGCATTTAGAATTTAAAGATATAGTTTATTTCTCACCGAACTACTTTAAAGCACCAAATATTAGTGAATCAAAAAAGGTATTATAAAAAAATATCTATCAAAAAAACTTTTATTTTATAAATAAATGTACTATTTTTGGCTGATAATCGGTAACATACATATTCATACATCAGGTAATATAATAATTTGGCACAGTTTTTAATCTATGTTAGGTGTTATTTACTTAATCAAAAATTTTAACATATTATGAAGAGAAAGAACGAAACAATCGTATTAAAAAAAGGCAAAACAGACATCGCCTTGGATTACGTCGAGCTACGCAAAGCTGTATTGGTGTTGCGTGCCGTAAACCACAAACTACGTCAGCAAATCATTGACATTTTAGATGAAAGTGAGCGCATGACAGTTACAGAATTGTACGTTAAGTTGCGTTTGGAGCAATCAGTTGCTTCTCAGCATTTAGCAATCCTACGCCGTTCGGGTGTGGTAATTACAGAGCGTCTTGGTAAATTTATTTACTACGCATTGGATAAAGAAAGATTAAATCAGATTTCACGTTTAGTTGAGGAGCTAACAGTGTGATTTGATTAAAAATTTTACATCCTAAAAGAATTTCTTAAAGTAAAATGTCTATTTATTTTTCATTTTACGTTCTGATTTTCAAACATTTCCATTTTCCAGATAGTTTCATTTTTGATTTTTACGTAACAAAATAAAGCAGGTTATTTTGTACTCAACACACAAAATAAACCCTGCGAGAGTATAATAAAATATTAATATTTAAGATACTTTTACAACAAATGAGCTATCCCATGAGCATTAGAAATCCAAATTATTGTATTTTAGAAATACAGAAAAAAAAATTCTAATGAAAGTTGCAATAAAAATCAAAACGTATTGTAACACAAAAAATAAGATGTATTCACTTTACATACTCAACCATTTCTAAAATGCTGCAAACTGTAACAAGTTGCAGCATTTTTGGTTTTATTTTACTGTAAATCACATGAAAAAGCTATGAAAATCAAAACCTTTAAGGAAATGTTAAAAAAATATTAAAAAAAATAGGATTTTATTTTTAAAAGATAAGAAAAATTCGCATATTTGCACTTAGAAAACTAAACACACACAAAGTTCTTTAAAAAAACAAAATACAGTAACACACTATGAGAAAGGTACAACCACCTATTAACTCAGAAAAACTCAATGTTTCTTCTGATTTACTGCGTGCATTAGCGCATCCGCTACGCTTGCAAATCTTAGAATTTATAGACAAGAACAAAGCCATCAACGTAAATAAAATTTACAATACGTTGAAATTGGAGCAGTCTATCACGTCACAACATTTGCGCATTTTGCGTGCTGTTGGTTTGGTAAATACCGTACGTGAAGGAAAATTTATTCACTATGAAGTAGATTACGACAAAGTGGATTTGGCGATGAAGGCAGTAGGCTCATTTTTAGTAAGAGGTGTGCAACATGCAGAAGTCGAAGCCTAAGCCTAAAAAAGAAGAACAAACACGCACAGAAAAAACTCGTAGATAGCCGAACTATCTACGAGTTTTTTCTTTCTTCACTATGAAAAATCCTATTCAAAATTCCTCTTTCTTCCAAATTTTCTTTTAGTTCCTCAATCGAACTCAACTCAATCGTGAGTGCATCTACCGAAATAAAAATTTCTTTTACCGCAGCCATCATAGACAAAATCAGTAAAATCAAACTGATAAAAAAAAGCATCTCGCCCATATTTTGATATTTTGAATACATCGCAACGATAGAAAAAACACTTACTATCAAGGCAGCAATACCCAAAAGTTGCATGTTTCTAATTAAAATAATACGCTGGCGAAGGTTTGCAATTTGTTTGAGCAAATCAGCATCGTGCGTTTCCAAAAATTTATCTTTAAGTCCACGTACCAAACTCGCAATGCTCATAAAACGGTTGGTGTAACCAATATACAAGAGCGAAACGGTCGAAAACAGCAATGCTGGCGTAGTAATTCCTATTTCTATAAACATATTTTATAAATAATTGGGCTAAAATAACTATGATTTAGGGAAATTCTTATCTGCCCGAATTTCTTCTATTTGAGCAATATGTCTTTCCAAATGCGCTGCCAACATAATAAAAACTTGGTACGCATCAAGCAATCCAAGAAACGGATGTCGCCAATAGTGTGCGTGCAAATCAGCTCCGGTTTCCGCCACAAAAATAATATTTTCTTCCCGACGCTCTAAAAATAAAGTAAGCGAATCGCCTATATTTGTACTAAGCGTAGGCGCAACACGCTCGGGAGCTTTTATGGCAGTTCCTCGTGTACCAATTGCTTTTTTTACAAAATTATTAGAGTTCGTGTGCGCAGCGATTTCCTCCTCGCTTGGCGTTTGTGTCAAGCCAAAATCAACCGCTTTTCGCAGACTTTTTTCCACCAAAGCCAAATGTTCTACATTATTTGCAATAGACCAAACTTCTGCCGAAGGTTGGAAAACAGCTTGATTGGGAGAAGTGTTTTTATAAATATCTATCAATTTTGCTTGTGTATCTTTCAGATAATCAATAAGATAGGTCTTTTCTTCTTGTGTTATTATGGGCATTTCATATTTTTTTATTAAAAATTATTCAGAAAAACAAACAAAAATTACAAAGAAAGCGAGTTAATAATTACTTTTGATTTCTTTTGAAAAATTTAGCCTATTTACTTACTGCAAAGATACATTTTGTAGCAAACAATAGCAATCAAATACTTTTTTTATTTTTATGATAAACATCAGACAAGCTGTAAAATCCGATATTCCTGCCATTTTCTCTTTGGTAGAAGAATTGGCTCTTTACGAAAAAGCTCCCGAAGCGGTCATAACCAATGTAGAAATCTATGAAAAAGATTTTGAAGCAGGTATTTTTGAAGCAATCGTCGCTGAAAAAGATGGCGAAATAGTAGGAATGGCACTTTATTATATGGCATACTCTACTTGGAAAGGGCGAATGTTGTACCTCGAAGATTTTGTCGTATGTGATGCTTTTCGCCGTTATGGAGCTGGACAAATGCTTTTTGACGCTTTTTTAGCCGTGGCAAAACAAAAAAACGCATCACTCGTTAAATGGCAAGTGTTGGATTGGAACGAGCCAGCTATCAAGTTTTATGAAAAAAATAATGCTATCATCGAAACAGAATGGTGGAACGGAAAAATATTTTTAGTCTGATGCAAATAGAATTAAATTATAAAGAATTTGGTCAAGGAGAACCTATTATTATTTTGCATGGTATGTTTGGTATGCTTGACAATTGGCAAACAATCGCCAGACAACTGTCTGAAAAATACTTGGTTTATGCTATAGACCAACGTAATCATGGACGCTCTCCTCATACAGATGGCATTGATTATCAGTTACTTGCAGAAGATTTGAAGGCTTTTATGGAAAGCCATTGGATTTATAAAGCTCGAATTATTGGACACTCCATGGGCGGAAAAGCCGCTATGCAGTTTGCTGTTAATAATCCCGATATGGTCGAAAAATTGGTCGTTATAGATATTGCTCCGAAAACTTACGAAGGTAATCACGAACTCATTATTGATACTTTGCGGAGTATTGATTTGGAGAAATTAACAGATAGAAAAGATGCTGAAAATCAAATTGCCGAAAGGATTGAAGATGCTGGAACACGTCAGTTTTTGCTCAAAAATCTTACACGCAATGAGGAAACTTTGGCTTTTGAGTGGAAAATGAACTTGGCAAATATTTATGCAAACTATGAAAAAATACTGGGGACTATTTCTGATGGAAAATTTGAAGGAGAAACACTTTTTATTCGTGGTGCAAAATCAGATTACATTTTAGAAGAAGATGAAAAGTTAATTCACGATTTTTTTCCAAAAGCAGACATCAAAACAGTAGAAAATGCTGGACATTGGGTACACGCCGAACAACCAAAAGTGTTGTTAGAAATGATTTTAGCTTTTTTGTAGTTATAAAAAGAACCAAATAGTACATCTGTATTTGTGCTATTTCTTTAACCAAAGTTTAACGCAGCAAGTACAATACTTTTATATTTTTCAACGTCCTAATTTCGGTATAATTTTTGGACTATACTAAATAAACCATTAATAATCAATTAATTAAAATGAAAAAAATATTATTATTTAGTCTTACATTTTTGTTTGCAACTGTTATTTTTGCAAAAAACACCAACGAAATAGTAGGCGATTCTGGAAAAACATTACCAAAAGTTTTTCTACTTGGCGAGTACAATTCCGCTTATGAAAAACTCCATAATTCACATCCAACTTCGCTTTTTGAATACTGTAACAACAGTCCTGACGAAGCCTTCGACAAATGGGCTCGTTTTTTAATTGGTATGGAAACCTATGCAGAAAGTATCAATTATGATATAAAAGGAGTAAAAATGTGGATAGAAGTATGCTGGGAAAATGATGGAAAATTAAAATACATCGCCTATGCACCAAAACCAGAATCTCGGAATATAGATATAAAAGAGCTTTCGGGTTTTATGTCAAGTTTTAGCAATCATTATGTGCCGCAATTTTCGCCAGGCAAAAAAATAATTCAGAATTCGCACGCATCGTTTCCTTTTTTAATGCGTTAGTAACGTGTGACTAATAAGTTGTGGATTTATGGTTAGTATATTAGAAGATAGACGAGCTAAATTAGAAGTTCAATGCAGCGCATTGGGCTGAAAATTT
>JANMGN010000727.1:0-3049 GCA_031374645.1 Chitinophagales bacterium
TCGTCCGCTTATGTTTGCGTCTGAAAATCACATCGGAGTAGCTGTTGCACAAGAATATACTTTTATGATTATGACTGGCCCAGTAGGGCCTTACTACACAAAACCTGTTCGCTTAATCGTTGAAAATCAATATGTTAGAGCAGTTGATGGCGGAGTAGGAGAGGCAAAAACGGCTGGTAATTATGCTGCATCTTTGTTGCCTGCAAAGTTAGCAAAGGACAAAGGTTACGACCAAGTCATGTGGATGGATGCCAAAGAATTTAAGTACATACAGGAAGCTGGTACGATGAATTTGGTGTTCGTGATAGATGGAAAAGTGGTTACGCCAATTGCGGACGGCTCTATTTTAAAAGGTATTACATTGAATACTTTTAAGCATATTTTAAAGTCAAAAAATATCCCTTTTGAGGAGCGTTTGTTGTCGATAGAGGAGTTAGTGGAGGCTTACAAAGCTGGTAAATTACAAGAAGTTTTTGGAGCTGGAACGGCTGCGGTAGTTTCTCATGTTTCTGAGGTTACTTATAAGGACTTTACGATGGTTTTACCTCCTATAGAAACTCGTACAATTGGTAATATGTTGTACGATGAAATAAATGGTTTGCGTAACGGTACGGTAGAAGATACTTATGGTTGGTTGCATCCTGTAAAAAGTAAAATGCTGGAATTGGCTTAAATCTAATGAAAAATTGTAACTACTTAGCCTTGTGCGTCGGGAACTCCTGTTCACGACAAAATTAATGCAAAATCAACTCTGTTTTTAATAAAAAAGTCATTTTTGCAAAACAATAAGGCTATCGGCTAAGTAGTTACATAATTATAAATATTTCATAATAAGTTTGTTATAGCAAAAAAAATCCACTCTAATTTTTTTAGAGTGGATTTTTTATTTATTTATTTTTTATTACTTCTGCTTGGTTGTCCGTAATAATTGACAATTTTTAAGCAATTTTCACGTGACATTCCACCAGGATTTAAGCCAGGTTTTCCTTCTGGAATTTCCATTTTCAAATCTTTGAAATAATCTACCCAGATTGGAAATGTAGCGTTTGTTTCGGGATCTTTGTAAGTCATTGGGAAAAGCGTAAAAATTGCTTTCCCGTTGTTTGCTGCACGAAACGAGTTGTAAATCAGTTCGCTACAATAGTATTTGTCATTTTCGATGTCGAAACCATCGTCATAAGGTTTTCTTTTTAGCGAAAGGGCATGCGTAATTGCAGCAGGAATCAAAGCCTGAAACTCTGTTTTCATTCGCCCGACGACTACTTTTGATTTTCCTTCGCTGTCATAGCTTCGCATAAAAAACGAATCAATAGGTGTTTGTACTACGCCTCTTCCTATCGCTTCCAAAATCATTGGGCGACCTTCCAGACCGTCCCTAATAAAAATACCTACGTGCGAAAAATTACAAGCATCAACACCATAAGTTACTTTTTCGATAGCATCACAAAATGGCCCGCAATCGGAATCTTGAAACAACAAATCGCCAACTTTTAGCTCAAAATTGCGGTATTGGTAAGCCTCATTTACTTGTGTACAAGAGATGTTTATTATAAAAAATGAAAAAATAAGAATGCGTAAGTAATTCATATACAGTATTTTGTAAAAAAATAATTTCTATTGTTTAAAAAAAAGCTGCAAGTATAAAACTTGCAGCTTTTTAATTATTTTTATTGGTAAAAACTTAGCCGTACGGTAATTTGGAGTTTAAAGTATCGCCAAGCTCCAGTTTGGCGGCATTAAGTTGCAATAGTTTTGTCGGAAGCTAGAGCTTCCGACTACTGTGGCTAAGTTTTTACTTTTATTGTATCAATGCTGAAGAAAATAAGTTGAAATTTTTCTCAATATTCAAAATATTCATCATTCATCATTAAATTTATTCATCATTTAAAGCTCTTACTTCTGGTAAATCATTTTCGTACTTGTAGCGTATTTTCCAGCACTGAATTTTACGAAATAAATACCGTTTTGTAGATTATAGTCATTGAGGTCAAATTGGTAATCGTGTTCGCCTTGTTCAAACACTTGATAAGCGATATTTTGCACTTTTTGACCATTGATATTAAATAATTCTATACGAACAGGCATTGCATCTGGTAAATTAAATTCTATGGTAGCTGTATTTGTCGCAATTGTTGGAAACAAACGTAAGTTGTTGTTAGCCAAGAAGTTGTCATCAACATCAGATACAATTTTAAACTTTGCAATAATCGTATCGGCTTTATTCATTTTAAAATAAGCGACCTGTTTTGTACTATCTGTTGTAAAAGCACTATTTGTCCCAAACCATTTGTCAAAAGAATATTTTGTACCATTTGTTTGTACCACGTTCACTTTGTTTTCAATTCCTCCGTAATAAGTACCTGTCCAAGGGAATTGTGTGATGACCATAGAGTTAAACTGAATTTCTTTGACCTGCTGCAAAGGCTCGGCAGTGAGCGTCAGCGGATAAGGGCCAGTCAGTTTGTAACAAGGTTTTATACTATTTTTCACAGCATCGCAACGGCGAGAAATGAAACTACGAAGGCGTTTTACGTTTGCTTCCCAGCCTGCCATAGTTCCGCCCCAACGTGCTACTTGTTGTGGCATTTCTGGTTTTATCATATTATATACACTATCAAAATAAGTAAGCATATTTTGTTTAGCAAATACTGTATTGTTCAAATCCATCTGACGAGTGATGTAAAACTGGTCAAATTCTTTGTTTTTTCGCAATTTATTCAAAATACGAATGTGACCATTTTTATCTGTATTGGGATTGATAAGTAACTCGTGCTGACAAATTGAAGCGGTCGCAGAAGTATCTTTTATACCTGTATAATTGATATAAAAGGCAAAAGTTGCGTCATTGTCCCAAAGTGTATAGCCCCATTTGCGGTGCGTACCTTCGTCGCTCATTCCTCTCCACCAACCTGTATTGTAGTTGAGCCAATCTGAGCAAACCGTAAAAGTATTGATGTAGGCGTAGTCTATCAGACCTTTTACATCTAATTGAGCTTTTACTTTTTGATAGTTAGAATCAATTGCCATATCATTTTTCAAAATAAAATTT
>JANMGN010000735.1:0-3115 GCA_031374645.1 Chitinophagales bacterium
ACAATGAAAAAAATTATAGTATTATCTATTTGCGCTTTGAGTAGCTTTTTTGCAGTAGCTCAAAACGATGGTATTCATAAAGATTATATGAATACTGCGGTTTCTCCAGGAGAAGATTTTTATGAATATGCCGTAGGAAACTGGCGAAAAATGAACCCGATACCTGCTTCCGAATCTCGTTGGGGCAGTTTCAATGAAGTGTCGGAAAACAACAAAAAGATTTTGAAACAAATCATGGTGGATTGTGCAAAAGGCACTTTTACCAAAGGTACGCCTAAGCAAAAAATTGGTAGTTTTTACAAAAGCGGTATGGATTCTGTCGCTTTGAATAAGGCAGGTTTTTCTACCATAAAACCTTATTTTGCTCAAATAGATGCTATGAAAACGAAAAAAGACTTGGTAGCGCTATTGGGACAATTCATGACTTTTGGCGGTAATTTGGCGTATGGTTTTTACATAGACCAAGACCAAAAATACTCCTCAGTTATGATACCTTACTATTCACAAGGCGGCTTGAGTTTGCCCGACCGTGATTATTATTTGAAAAATGACCCTGATAAAAAGAAAATCCGTGATGCTTTTTTTGTTCACGTAAGCAAAATGAATCAATTGATGGGTTTATCGCAAGACGCAGCAGACAAAGCAGCAAACGTCGTGATGGCGCTTGAAACCAAACTTGCGGAAGGCTCTATGGACAGAGTTACGCAACGTGACCCTTACAAGACCTACAATAAATACACACAAGCGGCTTTTTCTAAAATGACACCCAATATCGATTGGAAAGCGCAAGCGACTTTTATGAAAATGCCAAAAGTAGATAGTATAATTGTTCGTCAGCCAGATTTTTTCAAAAAATTAGATCAACTTATTGATTCTGAGCCAATTGCAGATTGGAAAACATATCTCAAATGGCGTTTGGCAAATGATGTAGCAGATAATTTGAGCGATCAAATCTCTGATGAAGTATTTGATTTTAGAGGAAAAACGCTCTCTGGTACGAAAGTTCGCAAACCACGTTGGGAGCGAGTAATGTCAAATGTAGATGGTAATTTGGGCGAGTTGGTTGGTCAGATTTATGTTGAAAAAGCATTTCGTCCCGAATCAAAAGAGTATATGGTTAATTTGGTAAAAAATATGCAAACTGTATTTTCGGAGCGTATTCAAGCCTTAGATTGGATGACTGCCGATACCAAAAAAGCAGCACAAAATAAATTGAGCAAATTTATGGTAAAAATTGGTTATCCTGATAAGTGGAAAGATTTTTCTGCGATGGACATCAAACAACAGCCTTATGTACTCAATGTTATGAATGCGAACAAATGGGCGATGGACGATATGGTAAAAAAATTGGGTAAACCTGTCGATAAAACTGCTTGGTTCATGTCGCCACAAACGGTAAATGCTTATTATAATCCGTCTTTGAACGAAATCGTGTTTCCAGCAGGTATTTTACAACCTCCTTTTTACGATTATAAAGCTGACGATGCCGTAAATTATGGTGCTATCGGGGCTGTAATTGGTCACGAAATGACACATGGTTTTGATGATGAAGGTCGTCAGTATGACGCAGAAGGCAACCTAAAAGAATGGTGGAACAAAGACGATGCCGCCGCTTTTGAGAAAAAAGCTACTGCAATAGAGGAACAATTTAATGGGTACAAAATCTTGGATAGTGTAGCCGTAAATGGAAAATTAACTTTGGGCGAAAATCTCGCTGACCTTGGTGGCGTAGCGATTTCTTACGATGCTTACAAGCGCACTGCACAAGGAAAAGCAAACGCAACACTTGACGGAATGTCGTCTGATGAGCGTTTTTTTATTTCTTGGGCAAACTGTTGGAAACAAAATATTACACCGCAATTGGCAAAACGTTTTATATCGGTAGATCCGCACGCACCTGCGAGCCTTCGTGGTTTCGCTCCGCTTACGCACCACGATAAGTTTTACGAAGCATTCAAAATTCAAAACGATGCAAAACTTTTCCGTAAACCAGAGGAGCGTGTAAAGATTTGGTAATCCCCGATGGCTGTCACACGAAGTTTGGGTGTCATCAAAAAATTTAATAAATACAAACGCTGTCAGAGTTCAAAACGCTGACAGCGTTTGTATTTTATAATAGCGTTTACTCTTTTATCACAACAATTTTTCCCGTTTGTCTTGTTTTATCGTCTAAAATTAAATACCAAAAATACATTCCATTAGAAAGATTTGAAATATCAAAACGATGCTCTTCCTGATTTTTTGATACGGGATAAGTCGCTGCGAGATTGCCTTGTGTATCGTACAAATGAAATTTTCCTTCTTGAAAATCATTAATTTTTAGTTTTATTTGAAGATTTGAAGTAGCTGGGTTTGGAAAAATTTCTACCAACATCGCTTCGCTTTGTGGCACATCTTCGTTGGCTACTGCTCCATTTATGCCAAGCGTATCACAAGGGCTATCTTTCCAATCATACAAACGATAATAAGGGAAATTTGGCATAGTAATATTAGAAACTGGTAGTTTAATTGCGTTTTGTTCAAATTTGCAATCCATACCAGCTTTATCAGGCTCTTGTATCACATGTAAGACTTTTGAGCTATTTGAAATATTCATGTATATTTTATTGTCGGGCGCTAATTGCATCATCCAGAAAGTAGTAGGGAATGGGAAATTAGAACCATCCCAAACTGCAAGAGGCTCTATGTTTTGCATGGTAAAGGGTTTTTGTAGATCTGCCTGATAAAGCAGTTCATATCCTGCGATGTACAAATAACGAGAATTTGGAGATATAGCTACACCACCCGCTTTTGACCAACTGTTAATAAATACTTGTTGATGATTACTTAAAAGACCAGTACACCTATCAAAACCATACACATCTACCACTTGATTGATTTTATTTGTGCCTACAGTATTGTAATTTACGTACCACTTGCCATCAGGAGAAAACACAGCCTGACCGAGGCCAGCATACGTTTTTTTACCAATTGTCTGCTTACTATGCAATTTTATTCCTTGAGGTGTTAATAAAAATTTATACACATTATTTTTTGAATACTCTGTTATTATAATCCACCAATCACGTCCATTACCATGCTTACAAGCTGCAATTTTGCTATCTAAGGTATCTTG
>JANMGN010000778.1:0-5240 GCA_031374645.1 Chitinophagales bacterium
GCTCAATTCCGATTTTTGTATCTAAAAATAGCGTGCCGTAGGCAAAAAAGTGCTTTTGGGCTGTTGTTTGAGCGCAGCGAGTTTCAGAACAAAAGCACTTTTTTAGCTGTTTTAGATACAAAAATCGTGGAATTGAGGTACCGTCTTGAATTTTTGCTTACTTTTTTTTAAAGAAAAAAGTGAGACGAAAAAGGGGTTTGACTTACTACTATTAAATAAAACAAGGCAAATTTTATAAGCCTATTTGTTATAACTTATTTTTTAATCATTACTTATTTTTAAATAATCTTCTTTACTTGCCAATTTTTCATTTTTTATTTGTCCTCTAAAATCTATGTTTAGTCTGGTAAAACTACTTCTCTATCGAATTAAACAATATAGTGTTATGCAAAAAACAATCTTTTTGTATCTTTATACCGTCATTAGATAAACTAACAAAATAACATAAAATTAATGGAATTAATCATTCAAAACTTATCGAAAACGTACCCGAACGGTACGAAAGCATTACAAGACGTATCACTCACTATTCCTACTGGAATGTTTGGACTTTTGGGCCCAAATGGAGCAGGAAAATCTACACTCATGCGTACAATTGCAACTTTGCAAGATGCAGATAGTGGTTCAGTCACTTTGGGCGACGTTAATGTACTCGAAGACAAAGATAGTGTTCGTCGAGTATTGGGTTATTTACCGCAAGAGTTTGGTATTTATCCTCGTATTTCTGCGGTGGAAATGCTTGATCATTTAGCAACTTTGAAAGGTATCACAAATTCAGGACAACGCAAAACAGTCGTGGAAGCCTTACTCAATCGTGTGAATCTTTGGGAGCATCGTAAAAAAGCGGTGGCTTCGTATTCTGGTGGTATGCGTCAGCGTTTTGGTATCGCACAGGCATTGTTGGGCGACCCGAAACTAATTATTGTTGATGAGCCTACGGCTGGTCTTGACCCTGGCGAACGCAACCGTTTTTATAATCTTTTGTCAGAAATTGGGGAAAATGTTATTGTGATTCTCTCAACGCATATCGTAGAAGATGTCCGTGAATTATGCTCAAATATGGCAATTATCAATAAAGGACAAGTATTTTACGCTGGCACACCTGAGGCCGCATTGGAAACATTGGAAGGTAAAATCTGGAAAAAATCTATTTCCAAAAATGAAATCGAAGCATATCAAACAGAATATCAAGTAATTTCTACAAAATTAGTATCTGGAAAACCATTGATTCACGTACAAAGCGATGAGGAACTTGGAAATGGTTTCGTAAGAGCCGAGCCAAGTTTGGAAGACGTATTTTTCTCAAAAATCAATTGATTTGAAGCGAAAAGTATTAAAAATAAAAATTTATTAAAAAAATAAAATCCTTTGAATTTCAACTACTCGAATATTCAGCTACTCGGTTATTCAAAGAATCATAACGATAAATACAATGTTTAAAACATTTTTTACTTTCGAACTAAAAAGCCTACTCCGTGCGCCTTTGCCTTGGATTTTCTGTTTCGTGATTGCCTTATTGGTTTTTTTCGCAACCATTTCAGATAATATACAAATAGGTGGAAGTTATGGCAATATATGGAAAAATGCACCTTTTGTAGTGCAAAATTTCTATGCAGTGATGTCAATATTTAGTTTGTTGCTCGTGACTGCATTTATGAATATCTCTGCTCTAAGAGATTTTGAAAACAATACAAGTCAAATAATATTTGCCTCGCCTGTACAAAAATCAGGTTACTTTTTTGGGCATTTTGCAGGAGCTGTATTGGTCGCAATGATACCGTTATTAGGCGTTTCATTAGGCGTTTTTGCAGGTACATTTGCCAATAGTATTTTTCACTGGATGGAACCTGAACGCTTCGGAGCTTTTACATTAAAAGGACATTTCGAAGCGATTTTAATATTTGTTTTACCTAATATTTTGTTTGCAGGAAGCATCGTTTTTGCGATTTCGGCACTGACCAGAAAAACAACGTATGCGTATGTCGCAACACTCGCTTTATTGGTGGCTTATATTGCTTCGGGAACGCTTTTACGGGATTTGAAAAACGAAAATATTGCAATGCTACTCGACCCTTTTGGAATTCGTACTTTTTCCATTTTGACAAAATACTGGACGGTAGAGGAGCGCAACACACAGGCTTTAGGATTGACAGGCATGATGCTTTGGAACAGATTAATTTGGATAGCTGTTGGTTTGAGCGTTTTGGTTGCTGCTTATTTTAAATTTACTTTTAGTGAAAAAGCTGAAAAAGTTAAAAAATCAAAAGTGCTAAAAGAAGAAGATAAAACCTTTGTATTCAGTCAGTTAAGTGATTATCCTCGCATTGCGCCAAGCAAAGGAACGGCTACGCAGTGGAGTCAGTTTTGGACACAATTCAAGACAGATTTTAAAGGAATAGTTCGTAGTACGCCATTTTTCTTGCTGCTTTTGATTGGTCTGGCCAATATGATTCCAGGTATGTTATCAGCAGACGAAAGTTACGGTGGAAAAAATTTACCTGTAACTTATAACATCGTTGATAGTATTCGTGGTTCATTTTATCTGTTTCTGATTTCCATGTTGTCATATTTTACAGGTATTTTGGTTTGGAAAGAGCGAAATGCAAAAGTGAACGAAATTTATGATACTTTGCCTACAAGAAATTGGACGATTTGGCTTGGGAAATTTGCTTCAATGGCAGCTATTGTCTTTCTTTTGCTTTGTTTGACCATTTCTATTGGCGTAGCTACTCAAATGGCAAAAGGATATTCGGGTATTGAAATGGGTGTTTATTGCTCTGAATTACTGATAGAGGACTACCTTAGCTTTTTAGGAATGATAGCGTTGGCACTTTTTATTCAAACACTTTCGCCTAATATGTTTCTCGGTTTTTTTCTCGTGGTAGTTTTTAATATTGCGAATGCTTTTGCTTGGTCGGCACTTCACATTGATACGAATATGGTACGTTTTGGAGCAGTTCCAAGACACATTTATTCTGACCTTTACGGTTATGCGCCTTATTTGCAAGGAAAAATTTGGTTCAATTTATATTGGGGATTATTTGCTGGCTTATTGGCAGTTGTTTCTACCGTGTATTGGGTTAGAGGAAAAGATACAGATTGGAAAAATCGCTTCCGTTTGGGGAAAATAGAATGGAGAAATTATCGTTTTGCAGGTTTGGGATTGTTGGTTTTATGGCTCGGAACGGCAAGTTTTGTTTATTATAATACCAAAGTTCTGAATACTTATAGCACTTCAAAAGAAGTAGAAGTATGGCAAGTGGATTATGAAAAAAACTTTAAACAATATGAGAAAATGCCTTTGCCACGTGTTTTTGATGTAAAATTAAACATTGATATTTTTCCAGAAAGCCGTAGTGTAAGTATTAAAGGCGATTATTGGGTCAAAAATAAAAATACGAAAGCTATTGATACGCTTTTTGTCAATCATCCGCAACACGCCAAATTGGTTTTGTCGCAGGAGCGTATAAGTAATATTTACAAATCTGAAAATGGTTTAGTGACATTTTATAAAGTAAGTCCTGCTCTTGCGCCTGGCGATTCTATGAAATTACAATTTACAGCCGATTTTCAGCCAAAAGGCTTTGAAAACGAAGTGAAATTCAAAGAAGTCGTACAAAATGGTACATTTTTTAACAATGCAGAATTTGCGCCATTATTTGGCTATCAAGCAGATAATGAAATTACGGACAAAAACGATAGGAAAAGCTACAAATTACCTGAAAAATCACGTATGCCAGCTCTGAATAGAGATGATTTAGCAAACCGACAAGACGCTTACATTGCTTTTAATGCGGATTTGATTAATTTAGAAACGACTATTTCTACGTCTTCTGACCAAATGGCGATTGCGCCAGGTTCATTACGAAAATCATGGCAAGCAAATAATCGCAACTATTATACGTATAAATTAGACCATCCGAGCGCAAACTTTTCGGCATTTATTTCGGCGAAATACGAAGTAGCAAAACGAGATTGGAATGGCATAAGTATCGAAGTTTATTACCACAAAACACACGTTTATAATGTGGACAGAATGTTAAATTCTATCCAAAAATCGTTGGAATACTATACGAAAAATTTCGGTCCTTATACGCACAAACAATGTAGAATTATCGAATTTCCGAGGATAGCGAGTTTTGCGCAGAGTTTTCCTGGCACGATGCCTTACTCCGAAGACATTGGTTTTATCGCAGATTATAGTGATCCTGAAAGTATTGACAAGGTATTTTACGTAGTTGCGCATGAAATGGCGCATCAGTGGTGGGCTCATCAAGAATGTGGCGCAGCGATGCAAGGCGGCGAAATGACCGTAGAAACTTTTGCGCAATACAGTGCTTTGATGGTCATGGAAAAAGAATACGGACGTGATGCAATGCGCAAATTTATGGAATACGAAATGGACGGCTATTTGCGTGGTCGTGGCAGAGAAAGCCTCAAAGAATTGCCTATTGCAAAATGCGAACGACAAGGTTACGTTCATTACGAAAAAGGTTCTTTGCTGATGTATAACCTCAAAGAAATGATTGGAGAAGACAAAGTGAATATCGCTTTGAGGACATTTTTGGAAAAATTCAAATACAAAGGTGCGCCTTACCCTACGAGTATTGATGCGATAGACGAGTTTGAAAAACAAACACCTGATAGCTTAAAATACATCATAAAAGATATGTTTTATGACATCACTCTGTTTGATAACAAAACCAAAGAAGCATCAATTAAAAAGCTCGATAATGGAAAATACGAAGTAACTATTCAGCTCGAAACGACCAAGTTTAAAGGAGATGAGCTTGGTAAAGAAACAGAAGTACCAGTAAATGATTATATCGAAATTGGCGCATTCGCTAAACCTGAAAAAGGTAAAAAATATGGTAAAACATTGTATAGGAAGTTAGTACACATTAGTGATAAAAATAATACATTTACTTTTATAGTTGATGAACTTCCAGAAAAAGCAGGAATAGATCCTTTTTCTCTTTTGATAGATAGAATGCCAAAAGATAATTTGAAGGAAATAAAATAAATGGTTCATCCATGATTTTGGTGGAACTTCCACGGTAAAACCCGTGAGGTATTGAAGACCTCACGGGTTTATAGAGCGCAATAAATCTATTTCGCCAAAATCACGGATGAACCAATAAAATAAATAACCATTTGGAAAACGTCGTAATCGTAAAGATTACGGCGTTTTTTTTTTTCTTTTTTTGAAAAAAAAAATCCTAAAAAAAAGGTAAGTATTT
>JANMGN010000779.1:0-5634 GCA_031374645.1 Chitinophagales bacterium
GCTCAATTCCGATTTTTGTATCTAAAAATAGCGTGCCGTAGGCAAAAAAGTGCTTTTGGGCTGTTGTTTGAGCGCAGCGAGTTTCAGAACAAAAGCACTTTTTTAGCTGTTTTAGATACAAAAATCGTGGAATTGAGGTACAGTCTTGAATTTTTGCTTACTTTTTTTTCAAGAAAAAAGTGAGACGAAAAATTGGTTTAAACTACTACTATTAAACAAAACAAGGCAGATTTTACAAGGTACTTTGTTATAACTTATTTTTTTAATCGTTACTATATTTTATATCTTTACTTCCTATGAAATACCTTATTCTCCTTTTTATTCTGCCAATTCTGTTGCTAACATATAGGTCAATTGGTCAAGTAAAATCAAATCAAAAAATGCAAAAAAATATAGAAAATTTACCTCAAAACGAACTAATTGTTCCTGAAAATAGAAGTGCAATTGTCTTGGCTGGCGGTTGTTTTTGGTGTACAGAAGCCATGTATTTACAACTAAAAGGTGTAGAAAGTGTAGAATCTGGTTATGCTGGCGGTCATGTTACAAACCCGACTTACGAGCAAATTTGTGATCATTCTACGAATACTGGACACGTAGAAGGCGTAAAAGTAGTTTTTGACCCCAAAGTAATTTCTTTGGAGGAAATTTTGGACGCATTTTGGCAATTGCACGACCCTACTACGCTCAACAGACAAGGAAACGATGTTGGTCCGCAGTATCGCTCAGAGATTTTTTACCGTTCAGAGTTAGAAAAAGAAACAGCGCAGGCATCGCTAAAAAAAGCAAACGAAGAGATTTGGGAAGGAAAAATTGTTACAGCAATTACATCTTATAGCAATTTTTATAAGGCAGAAAACTACCACCAAAACTTTTATAATCGCAATCCGAATCAATCGTATTGTGCTTATGTTATTACACCAAAGCTCGCAAAATTTCAAAAAGTATTTAAAGCGAAGCTGAAAGCAAACTAATTTCGCTCAACTATCTATCAAAAATATACTTTTGTCTAAAAAAAGATATTTGAGAAAAAAAACAAAGGTATGAAAATGAGTTTTATACCTTTTTTAATAATTTTGTGACAGAAAAAAAATGGCTATCAAAAATTTATTACGAAAAAATATTTCTACGCTTCTCTCTAAAAAGCAAGATGAAAATTCTATAGCTTCTTCCTCTCCCAAAATCCGTTTAGACCGTAATAAAAATCCTTTTGGCTCGCCTTTGGCAGTAGATTATCATCAGCAAAATAACAATTTGTTATTGAGCGTAAGTGAAAAAATAAGTCGTATAAAAGGAGTTCCAACAAAAAATATTTTTTTTGAAAACGGAAATTATGAAAGTTCTAAAAAGCTCATAACTGCATTTTGCGAACCGCATTTGGATAATATTTTGATTTGTACGCCTACACTTGATATTTTTCAACAAGCAGCTGATATTCAAGGAGTTACAGTGAAAAAAGTATTGCTCATAAACGATTATCAACTCGATATAGAAGCAATAGCAGAAGCAATTGATGAAGGGACAAAAATTATTTTCCTCTGTTCTCCAAACGACCCTACGGCAAATACTATCAGACGTGAAGATATTGAAATTATCTTAAATAACTTTGACGGATTACTCATTTTAGATGAAACCTATATCAATTACGCAAAGCAGAGGAGTTTTTTTTACGAAATAAAAGAATATCCCAATTTAGTTATTTTGCAAAATTTTGATGTTGCTTGGGGCTTATCAGGACTAAATGTTTCGATGATTTTTGCAAATGAAGAAATGATAGAAATTTTACATAAAATATCGCCTTTTCATCATATAAGCAAAGCCTCTTTGGAAGTAGTAGAGCGTGCAATAAACAATATTGATCAAATCAATCAATGGACAAAAGATACTGTAATGTTGCGTGATTATTTAGCACGAGAATTGCAGCAAATAAGTATCGTCCAGAAAGTATATCCTTCTGAAACAAACTTTCTGTTAGCCCGTTTTACTACTGATGTAAATAAAATTTATGATTATTTGCTCGAAAACGGTATTTTGGTTAAAAATTGCCACACAGAAATCCTTTGTGAAAATTGTTTGCGTATCAGTACTGGAACTTTGCAAGAAAATGAAAAATTGATAAAAACGTTAAAGCGTTTTATCTTATAAATTGGAAATAATTTACATAGCATGAGCGAATTTCACAAAATAATTGTTCCCCGAACAGCGCATTATTATACGCTTGGCGAGGCGAGCAAAAAAACCAAAAACCTTTGGATAGTTTGTCACGGGATGGGGCAAAATGCCGATGACTTTATCAAAAATTTTGAGGGCATCGCTGATGAGGAGAACTTTGTGGTCGCTCCCGAAGGTCTAAACAAGGCTTATTGGAATGGTTTTGACGGACCAGCAGTTGCTTCTTGGATGACCCGAAGACATCGCTTGGACGAAATCGATGATTTTTCCCATTTTATACACAGTATTTACCATCATTTTTTAGTACAATGCGCTGATAATGTGAAAGTTACGTTATTGGGTTTTTCGCAAGGTTGCGCTACTCAATCACGTTATATCATGGCAAAAATGCCTAATTTTGATACCTTGGTTTTGTGTGGAGGCGGTATGCCCGAAGATTTAGATTATTTAGAAAAAATAACGTATTGGACGGATAAAAATATTTATTTTGTTTGTGGCGATAAAGATAAATTCGTGACACCCGAACTTATCGCTAAACACGAATTATTTTTGGAAAAACACCATTTGTATCTCGCAAAAAAAATAATTTTTGAAGGTAAGCATGAACTTATAGAAACACCTCTTTTGGAAATAAAAAGGTTGGTAAATGTTGGAAATGTTTAAAAAAAACGATGACATCTTTTCACTACATCGCTGTCACACGACGATAGGAGTTTGGCTGCGATGGTATTAATCGAAGAAAAAATAACGAAACGTTAATAATACTTATAAAAAAAATCCAACTAAATAGCTGATAATCAGATACTTAGTTGGATTTTTTGATATGACTATTTTTTCCTTGCCAAAGCCCTTTTTACAGCAGCCATAACGTCAGCTTTTCCCAAACCATATTTTATCAATAATTCATCTGGTGTTCCGCTTTCTCCAAAGCTATCATTTACCGCAACGTATTCTTGTGGCGTAGGCATTTTACGAGCCAAAACATTGGCAACACTGTCGCCCAAACCACCATTAATTTGATGTTCTTCGGCGGTTACGCAACAACGAGTTTTGCTTACGCTATCCAAAATCGCTTCGCTATCCAATGGTTTTATCGTATGAATATTGATAACTTCACAACTGATACCTTCCAAAGCCAACTCTTTTGCAGCCTCAATACTTGTCCAAACCAAGTGTCCCGTAGCAAAAATAGTTACATCTGTACCATGCGCAAGTAATAGTGCTTTTCCAATTTCAAATTTGAATGGCTCAGTGAACATAGCCCAACTCGGACGACCAAAACGCAAATAAACTGGTCCATGATGTTCTGCAATTGCCATCGTCGCCATTTTCGTCTGATTGTAATCACAAGGATTTATAACGGTCATTCCTGGCAACATTTTCATCATGCCAATATCTTCCAGAACTTGGTGTGTAGCACCGTCTTCGCCCAAGGTAAGACCTGCGTGTGAAGCGCAAATCTTAACATTTTTGTGCGAATAAGCAATAGATTGACGAATTTGGTCATACACACGGCTTGTAGAAAAGTTGGCAAAAGTCCCTGTAAAAGGTATTTTACCAGCCGTTGCCAATCCTGCCGCAATGCCCATCATATTTGCTTCTGCAATTCCGACTTGAACAAAACGCTCAGGAAATTCCTTTACAAAAGCATTCATTTTTAACGAACCCAACAAGTCCGCACAAAGCGCAACCGCATTTTCATGCTTGCGACCAACTTCCAAAAGCCCGTCACCGAAGCCATCACGTGTCGCTTTTTTTCCTATACTGTTTATGTTTTGTAGCATAGCCATCTCAAATCCTTTTCAAAAAGGATTTTATATTTATAGATTTTACAAAAAATGCAAAACCAAAGGTTATTTAATTAATCGAACGTAAAAAATCTCTTATTTTATCTTGGATAATCCGTTCATTTTCAGCACATTATATTACTCCTTCCCTTTTGGAGAAGGTTGGGATGGGCTGTTTACTTCAAAGGATCATTCGGGTAGTCGTAATCGCCCAAAGTTTCAGGATTTTGAGCCATTGCACTCAAAGTTTGTTCTTTATTAGGAGCAATTCCGTGCCACTCATGCGAACCCATCATAAAATCTACCCCTTTGCCCATTTCAGTTTTCATCAAAATAACGGTTGGTTTGCCTTTGCCAGCACCACGTTTTGCTTTGCGCAAGGTAGCCACGATTTCGTCCATATTATGACCGTCCATTTTCAGAACATTCCAACCAAAGGCTTTCCATTTCAGAGGTAAATCGCCAAGGGTCAAAACGTGGTCATTAGAACCATCAATTTGCTGTCCATTCCAGTCCACCGTTACAATCAAATTATCCAATTTGTTGTGTGCTGCGAACATAATCGCTTCCCAATTTTGTCCCTCTTGCAATTCACCGTCGCCAGTAAGTACAAAAACAAAACGGTCATCTTTATCCATTTTCTTTGCCACAGCCATACCAGCCGCAACCGAAATTCCTTGCCCGAGCGAACCCGAAGCAATACGAATACCAGGCAAACCTTCGTGTGTAGCTGGATGTCCTTGCAAACGACTATTTAGCTTACGAAAAGTGCTCATTTCATTTACTGGAAAATAACCTGCGTGCGCCAAAACGCTATAAAAAACAGGAGAAATATGACCATTGGAAAGGAAAAAAACATCTTCGCCTTTGGCAGCCATTGAAAAACGTTTGTGGCGTTTCATTACACCAAAATAAAGTGCAGTAAGGAAATCCGCACAGCCCAACGAGCCGCCAGGGTGTCCCGAACTAACGTAATGCACCATGCGCACAATATCTCTACGGACTTGTGAAGCGATGCGTTGTAAATCTTGTGTTGTCATTAATTTTTTGTAAAAGCTTAGCCATGTACGTTGGGAGCTCCCGCTCACAACAAAACTGATGTAAACCAAAGCAGTTTTTTTATGAAAAAAATCGTTTTTGCTAAACAAAGAGCTATTGGCTAAGCTTTTACAATTTTTTTGAAAAGCAGCGTCTTGCGACTTATATTTAGAAGATGCCGCAAAGATAAAATGAATTTGGGTATTTATATTGAAAAGATAGAAATTTTTATTTTATTGAAAAGAATAGGGATTCAACGTATTACTAAGCGTTACTTAGGAATAGACTTCCAGAAGATTTATTGTTCAATTTTTTCGATAAACAGTCCAATTTCATAACAAAATAAGGCTCATATTGGGTTTTAAGTTGTTGTTCACATTATTACACCCAAAAAGAGTTTTGTCGCTACAATTTATTGGAAAAAATACAATTTTATTTGCTTTTTTGTTCCAAAATTTCTAAAAAATAGTATTTTTTATTGCACATTGTACCAGCCAAACTCTGTTTGGCTGAGCAAATTGAAATCCATTATGAGCCGAAAATAATATAAAATTAAAAAAATATTTCATTTTTCTTAAAAAAAAATAAAATAAAGAATGTGACAGGATTAAAATATTTTTATTTTAAATAAAAATAATTA
>JANMGN010000814.1:0-15297 GCA_031374645.1 Chitinophagales bacterium
ATGGGCGACGCTTATTTGGCTAAAAAAGAAAGTGGAAAAGCAGTATCTAACTACGAATTTGCTTCGGACAAAAACAAAAAAGACCCAGATAACTACGTAAAACGTGCTCGTATCTGGAAAAATGCTAAAATTTGGGAAGAAGCCGAAAAAGCATTAAATACTTGTTTGGCGATTGACGCAAACTATGCACCTGCAATCAAAGAATTGTCAGAAGTATTTGCTCGCTCTAATCAACGTGCAAAAGTTTTACCTTTATTGAAGCGTTACAATGAGTTGGTAGGAAACGATTACGAATCGAGAATGCGCTACGTACGTTACTTATGCTCTTATGCAGATGATTCTGAAACTGCATTAACTGAAATTGCAAAATTACAGAAAATGAAGCCAGAAGATGCTGAAAGTTTCCGTTGGTTGGCTTGGGTAAATACAAAAGCAGGTACGAAAGCAAAAGCTGAAAAAGCTGACGCTGCCAAAATTGCCGAATTTTTCAAAAAAGGTGCTGAAAACTCACAATTGTTTTTTGCAAAAAAAGGCGACCGCAAATTATATTTCTCTGATTTTGAAGACCACTTGACGTCAAGCGTAGAACTAAAAGACTACACAACAGCAGAAAAGGTAATGGCTGATTTTGTCGCATTCGATTCTACTAAAACAGAATTTTATGATAAAATCGCAAAAGGATATTACGAAGACAAAAACTTCGATAAAGCAGCTACGATGTTTGAAACTAAAATTGCGAAAGCAAAAGGTGGCACACAAGATTATGCTTATTTAGGTATTTGTTATATGAACGTGAATCCAAAAAATTATCCAAAAGCAGATGCAGCATTCGCAAAAGCGGGAGAATTGAACGAAAAATACGTGTATGCCTTTGCTCAACGTGCAAAAATCGCTGAGTTGCAAGACCCAGAATTGACCACAGGCGGTGCAAAAGTACACCACGAAAAAGTAATCGCAGTAGCTTCGGCAGATGCTGTAAAAAACAAAAAAGAATTGTTTAATGCGCACAAATATTTAGGCTACTACAATTTGAAAATAGGTAACGACCAGACCGCTTCTTTGGCAAGTTTCCAAAAAGCAGCAGAATTAGACCCTACAAATGCAGAGGTTTTAGAAAATATTGCAAAATTTCAAGGCAGCAGCACCGCAACTCCGATTGCCCCTGTTACACCTAAAAATTAATATTTTTAAAAAATATTTTAAAAATGCTACGCAAGCAATTGTGTAGCATTTTTTTTTGCTTTTAAAACAAGGTTTATCTTTCAAAATACTATACCTTTGTTTTTTAAAATTACAATCTTCAAAAAAATTTATGGCAAAAATAAAGGCTTGTTTATTTGACCTTGATGGCGTGATTTGCGATACCGCAAGATACCATTATTTAGGCTGGAAACGTTTGGCAAACGAATTGGGTTTTGATATTTCAAAGGATTTTAACGAAACACTAAAAGGTGTAAATCGTATGGATTCCTTGGATAAAATCCTTCAGTATGGAAAAGTAAAACTTTCTGATCAAGAAAAAGAACTATGGGCAGCCAAGAAAAATGAATGGTATTTGGAGTACGTCCGTCAGATGCAGCCCAATGAAATTTTGCCTGGTGTATTGAGTATTTTTGAAGAAATAAAAAATCGAAATATAAAAATTGCGCTTGGTTCTGCGAGTAAAAATGCCAAACTTATCCTTGAATTATTGCAAATTACACCTTATTTCGATGCAATTATAGACGGAACGATGGTGGAAAAAGGAAAACCTAATCCTGAGGTTTTTTTGAAAGGAGCAGAAGCCTGTGGCGTAAAACCCAAAGAGTGTATCGTTTTTGAAGATGCAATAGAAGGCGTAAAAGCAGGTCTTGCAGCAGGTTGTCATACCATAGGCATTGGAGATATGAAAACGCTAAAACGAGCAGATATGGTCATAGAAGGTTTTGAGCATATTTCTTTTAAAGAAATATTGGACTGTTTGTAAATAGGCGTGTAGAAATAATCGGTAATTTTTTTAGTCCAACTACTTAGTAATGATTAAAAAATAAGTTACAACAAATAGGCTTATAAAAATTTGCCTTGTTTTATTTAATAGTAGTAAGTCAATCCCCTTTTTCGTCTCACTTTTTTCTTGAAAAAAAAGTAAGCAAAAATTCAAGACCTTAGCTCGAAGTGGCAAACTTTTAATCCCTTAATACAAAGTGTTATAATTTATTTTTTAACGGTTACATAATAACTAATTTGTAGCAAATATTAGGTAAAAAACCATAAAAATTAGCCATAATCGTTATTAGGAATGTCAAATAAAAGTATCAAAACTATCGTGAATTACAAACCAATAAGTCCTTTCCTTTGGAAAGGATTTAGGATAGGTCTGTGCTACGTTTTACCTAACAAACATTAAACATAAAAATCGCCATTTTATCCATTTATGAAAAATTACATCAAACATGACGAATGGTGCGTCATAGAAGAAGGTTTTGACCCAGAACTGAACGAAATATCAGAAAGTTTGTGCGCTATCGGAAACGGACGCATGGGACAACGTGCCAATTTTGAAGAAGATTATACAGGAAAAACGCTGCAAGGTTCGTATGTTGCAGGCATTTATTATCCCGATAAAACAAAAGTTGGTTGGTGGAAAAATGGTTATCCTGAGTATTTTGCAAAAGTTCTGAACGCTACAAACTGGATAGGAATTCACATTGACATTGATGGCGAACACTTGGATTTGGCGAACTGCGAAGTAAGCGAATTTCGACGTGTTTTGAATATGAAAGAAGGTTTTTTGTACCGTACTTTTGTCGCTAAAATGAAAAGTGGCAACACTATAAAGGTCGAAAGCACTCGTTTTTGTAGTATCGTCGATGATGAAAGTGGCGCAATTCGTTACAGTATTCGAGTGTTGAATTTTAGTGGCGTAATTACGGTAACGCCTTATATAGACGGCGATGTAAAAAATAAAGACAGCAATTACGATGAAAAATTTTGGGACGAAATCAGCGTAAAAACCAAAAATCGTAGTGCTTTTGTGACAACAGAAACAAAAAAAACCGCTTTTCAAGTTTGTACAGGTATGCGTTTTAGCATTGCTCATAACATAAAAACGCTTGACTTGAGTACCCGTCAGATAAAATCTGAAAAATATGCCGCTTGCGCCACCGACGTAAAAGTAAAGCAAGACGATACCATTACCATATATAAGTATGGCGCAATTTTGAGTTCGACGAATCACCCGAGCGACGAACTTTACGAGCGCACGAAAGACTATTTGAAAAAAATAGAACAAAAAGGGTTTGATAAAATGCTCGAAGAACAAGCCGAGGCTTGGAACAAAAAATGGCTCGATAGCGACATCATCATAGAAGGCGATGTGGCGGCGCAACAAGGCATCAGATTTAACATTTTTCATCTCAACCAAACTTATACAGGCGAAGACGAACGCCTAAACATAGGCCCAAAAGGTTTTACAGGCGAAAAATACGGTGGTTCTACGTATTGGGACACGGAAGCATATTGTTTGCCTTTTTATTTGGCAACAGCCGAGCAAAATGTAGCCCGTCAATTGCTGGTGTATCGTTACAAACATTTGGAGCGAGCGATTGAAAATGCTGCAAAATTAGGTTTTACAAATGGTGCCGCTTTGTATCCGATGGTCACGATGACTGGCGAGGAATGTCACAACGAATGGGAAATTACTTTTGAAGAAATCCACCGCAACGGAGCTATCGCTTACGCTATTTTTGATTACATCCGTTACACAGGCGACAAAGAATATTTGGTGGAATATGGAGCAGAAGTTCTTATTGCAATAGCTCGTTTTTGGGCGCAACGAGTACATTTTTCCACGCAAAAAAATCAGTATGTTATACATGGCGTGACCGGACCAAATGAATATGACAATAACGTCACGAACAATTGGTACACCAATTATATCGCCAGTTGGTGCTTGAAATACGCTGATGAAGCGATACATTTTGTAGCAAAAAAATCGCCTAAAAGTTGGGAAATACTTTCCTCTAAAATTAATTTTGATGAAAGAGAAGAACTCAAAAAATGGAGAGATATAAGTAAAAATATGTATCTACCTTATGACAAAACACTTGGAATACACCTACAACAAGAAGATTACTTAGATAAAGAGCAAATTTTGGTCGCTGACCTTGACCCTGCGCATTTGCCACTCAACCAAAAATGGAGTTGGGACAGGATATTGCGCTCGTGTTTTATCAAACAAGCAGATGTTTTACAAGGCTTATATTTCTTTGAAAATGAGTTTGAAATAGAACAAATTCGCCGAGATTTTTTGTTCTACGAGCCTCGTACAGTGCATGAAAGTTCGCTTTCGCCTTGCGTTCACGTGATACAAGCGTCTATGTTGGGTATGCAAGAAAAGGCGTACGAAATGTACCTTCGTACAAGCCGCCTTGATCTTGACGACTATAACAATGACACCGAAGATGGACTACACATTACCTCGATGGCAGGAACTTGGATGTCTGTTGTGAAAGGTTTTGGAGGTATGCGGGTGAAAAATAATCATGTACATTTCAATCCGCATTTGCCCACAGCTTGGCAAGGTTTTGCGTTCAGAATAACTTTTCGTGGCGTTACGCTTGATATAAAAGTAAGCAAAAAAGAAGTAATTATTGAAAATACAAGCAAAAAAGCAATAAAAGTAGTGGTTTATGGAGAAATATATGAAATAAAAGGAAAAGGGAAATTGGTAAAAATGGTAGAATAAGTATAAAAATGCTACTCCATTACTTACGGTTCTGAACAACACTTTACGGTTGTTCAGAACCTTTTTTTTAAAATCAATGCCTCCCAACTAATTTGTTACATAAATTCAAAATCAAAAATTATTTTTGTCATAATATATAATTTTTGCTTTATTAATAAAACAAAAATTATATATTTGCAAAGTTTAATATCAAAACACTTTTAACTTGAAAAAAATCAAATACCTACACATTCTCTTCGACGAAGAAATTACGCCCGAAGAACTGCCCAAGTTCCGTGGCGCAGTCATAGATGCCGCTTCACAGGAGCATATCCTGTTTCACAATCATATAGATGATAATTTTCGTTATGCTTATCCGTTGATACAATACAAGCGCATCGGCAAACGCCCTGCGATAGTTTGTTTGGAAGCAGGCACAGAAGAAATTCATGCTTTTTTTAGCCGCCCAAACACTATACTCCGCCTCGGAAATAGGGAAATAAATTGCAAAATAGAACGCCTGTATCTCAACGAGTTTACTTTGCAAACTTGGGACAAATCATTTTCTTACAAGATAGAAAAGTGGCTCGCTGTCAAAGACGAGAATTTTCATACCTATACTGCACTCGCAACTGAAGTAGAACGACAATTATTTTTAGCCAGAATGCTCACAGGAAATATCATGAGCATGGCAAAAGGCTTGGGTTGGACGGTCACTGCGCCTATCGAAGTCAAGATACAACACATCAACCAGCAGCGCAAAACTATCTATAAAAAAACTTCTCTAATTGCTTTCGATGTCGCTTTTACGTGTAATGTTTCGTTGCCAAATTTTATTGGCTTGGGAAAAAGTACGGCTATGGGTTTTGGAGTAGTGCGGAGGGAAAGAAAAGAGGAGAATGAGAAAGTAGATTTTGAATAAATAATAGGTAAAAGTTTAAGAATTGGTTAGATTAACCTATTTTTGCCTTAAAATTAATAAAATGCAACAAATAATACTTAATTGCGAAATAATAACGCCTCTATTTTTGAATGGTGCTGATGGCACAAATCCTGAGTTGCGTCCTGCATCTATCAAAGGTGCGCTGCGATTTTGGTGGCGCGCGATGAATGGACATTTGGCGTTAAAAGATTTGCAAATGAATGAAGTAGAACTTTTTGGAGGTAGTTATAAAGACGCAGAAAACAAGGAGGTGGCGTTGCGTAGTAAAGTTATTATTCGCATAGATGAACATAGTCAAACAGAAGATGATTTGAGGATAAATAATGATGCGTTACTTGTTCCTCATAAACCTAATATGAGAGCAAAGGCTTTTGCTCCAAAACAAGAATTTAAAATTATTTTGGGTTTAACAAAAAAAGTGAATAGTTTTGATATTGAAAAATTAGCAGATTTATTTTGGCTCACTTGTACGCTTGGCGGTTTTGGAAAACGCACTCGTAGAGGTATGGGAAGTGTTAAAATAAAATCATATCAAATTGATAAACAAGAGATTACAAATCCAAAAATAAATAATGAAGAAATATTAAAAGCATTACAAAATGTAACTAAACCAGAATTATTTTTAATTCAAAACAATATGATTGTTTCTGATTTTAGAAAATACAATGCTTATCCTTACATTAAAAGTATTGAGATTGGGAGAACGAATAGTCAGGTATTGGAAAAAATAAGCAATACGACACATCAAGTGCATCAAAATAGCAATTATAGCGTGTATGAGGCTTCGCTTGGTCATGCTTCAAGAGGTCGTTTTGCTTCACCTATTTTTGTTTCTACGGTTCAAACAGAGGAAGGTTTGAAACCAATTATTACAACATTGAATACGGTGACGGAGCGAGATAGACAAAATATGGTCAGTCCGCAATTGCAAACCGAGTTTAAAAATAATATTTTATAACATACATAAACATACATGAGTACATATAATTATAATATTCAATTACAAGATATACATATTCAAAACTTTCGTGGTTTTGAAGAAGTAGCTATTCATTTTGATGAAAAATTAACCGTTTTTATTGGTATCAATGGAAGCGGAAAGACAAGTATTTTGGAACTTTTGGCGGATATGTTGAGGCAATATGTCAATAGATTGCATGGATTTGGAAGAACTATCTTTGTCTTAAACGCTAAAAAGGATATTAATTTTAAGAAAACAGAATCCGTAAATGAATTTTTGTTAAATATCAATTATTGGGATTATAAGATAGATAAAGAAGAAAATAGAACTGATGAATTAGAATTAAAGATAGAACAAAACATTTGTTTTTATAATTTTTCCAAATCATTATCATCTAATTTTTATGAACAATTAGATGATAACGATTTAGAAGTTTCATTAATTTATAAAGATATTATTAACAGAATAATGCAGGTGGGAAAGGAAAAAATACATCTTCCAGTCATCGCTTATTATCCCTGTGGTAGTTTAAATTCTAACCAAAATTCAACAGAAACAGACTATACGAATAGCCATATTTTAGATGTTTATCTTGATTTTTTGGATAATAAAAATGTAAATTTTAAGCAACTCAAAAATTGGTTTGATTGGCGACAAAAATTAGATTTACAAAGACGTGATAAAGGATTGGTTAATAGTGATAACGCTATTACAAACCAAATTTATACAGATATTCTCAAAATGCTGAACGATGACGAAGCAAACTATGAGAGCATCTATATTGATTGGGCGAATATCAGAGAAGGCGAATTTGTCTTGGTCAAAAATGGTGCAGAACTTCGTGAAAACCAACTTTCATCAGGCGAAAAAATGCTTTTCACACTCGTAGCGGATATTTCCGCAAAAATGGCAGTGGCTAATCCTACAAGCTCGAACCCTTCAAAAGATGGTGTTGGCGTGGTACTGATTGATGAAATTGACTTGCATTTGCACCCAAAATGGCAGCGCAAAGTGATTACAAAGTTGCAGGAGATATTTCCGAAGGTACAGTTTGTAGTGACAACGCATAGTGCAATGGTTTTGCAAAATATTAAAAGTGAACACGTTAGAGTATTATCAAATGGACAAATTTTTAGTGCTGAAAACACTTACGGACAAAGCATTGAAGATATTTTAGAAAATACTTTGGACACAGATGCAAACCTTTTTGAAAAAGAGTTTTCTATACTTTTTGATGCTATTTCTAATAATAAAATAGAAGAAGCCATAAAAATTAAACAAGAATTGTCAAACAAAATAGAAGGAAAATCGGCTGAATTAATCCGTGCCGAAGCACTAATCAATAGAAAAAGACTTTTAGCAAAATGAAAAAAATTGTAAAAGGGACTTCATTGCAAGACTTTGAGCAATGGAAAAGTGATAATACTGTAACTATTTCTACAAGATTTGCAGCAGGAGAAAGTGGCGGTAATTTATGGGATTTTTTCAAAGATACAGCAAAGCCTATATTCAAAGATACAAGGTTGCAAATCCTTGAAGAACAATTTTATTTATGTGCGTATTGCAACCGTAAAATTCATGTTGATACCGCACGAATAGATGACACATATACGACACTTGACCACATTGTACCCAAATCAAATGACCCTGTAAATCTTACTTTTGATTATGATAATCTTGTTGGCTCATGTGATGGCGCAAGAAAAAATCCTCGACTAAGAATTTTGCATTGCGATGCTCAAAAAAATAACAACGCTATTTTGGTTTCGCCTTTACAATCTGATTGTGAAGATTTGATTTATTATACTTCAAATGGCGATATTGCAGGTATAAGTTCTGCCATTACAGATAATTTGAATGAGATTTTAGGCTTAAATTGTTCTAAATTAAAGAATGAGAGAGAGAATACAATTAAAGGTTACATAGAAGATCCAGATACAGCTGATGGGTTAATTGATATTCCAACGGCACAAGAACTATTAGAAAGTATTAACCAAAATCCTCCATTTGAATATAGTTCAGCGATTGCTTCTGTACTCAAACGTGAAATTTTAAGCGTATAAAACATATGTCAAAATACCTATTCCTTTTTTCTATTGGTCCAGTCCAAACGTTTATTGCACAAGCAAGGAAGACGCAGGATTTGTTTGGTGGTAGCCGTTTATTATCAGATTTGGTAGTTTGTGCTGCAAAAACAGCGCAAGAGAACGACGTAACTTTGATTTTTCCAAACGCAATCAAAGAAGGACAATCTGTACCTAATCGTTTTTTAGGAATTATTGAAGATAAAGGACAAGATTTACAAGAACTTGGAGAAAAAATAGAAGCAAGTCTCCAAATGAAATTTGTAGAAATGGCGTTGAAAGCATTAAGCAAGGCAAATATCCAATCAGGAAAGTCATTTGAACTTACAAAACCCAAAGGCTTTGATGAACAAATAAAAAATCATTGGGACATAAATTGGCTTTTTTATCCGCTTGGAAACGAAACATACAATACACAGCACTATAAAGAAGTAGAAGCCTTGTTAAGTTCGGTCAAAAATATCAGAACTTTTGAACAAAATCCTGAAAAAGGTAGAAAATGTAGTTTAGATGGCGAAAAAAACGCACTTTTCTTTGGAAAAGGGTCAAGTTCTTTTCATCATCAAGGTCAGATTATTCATAATGGAATTTGGATTAATAAAAATGAAGGATTGAGTGCGGTTAGTTTACTAAAACGTTATTATGGTCAAGAGAAAAGCGAAAGAAATGGTTTTCCTTCAACGGCTCGTATTGCATTATTGAACGTTTTGAAAGAAAAAGAACCTAAATTAAGCACTTTTAAAGCACTTTTTGATGAGCAGCCTTTTGATGAAGAACTTTGTTATGAAGAAAATATTAGCGAAAATTATTTGCGTAAAAATGGCTACGGTTCTGTTTTGGATAAATGTAGCATAAGCACGTTGAATAATTGCAGAAAACAAGCATTAGGAGATAAATTACCTAAATACTACGCCTTAGTTCGCTTTGATGCCGATAGTATGGGTAAGTTGTTGAGTGGCGGATTATTGAAGGATAAAAGCCAAAATTTACAAGATTTTCAAACAAAAGTATCTGGTTTACTTTCAAAGTTTTCTGAATGGGTCAATCAAAATATTGGCGAATACGAAGGCAAAGTAGTCTATGCAGGTGGCGATGATTTTTTAGGTTTTATCAATTTGACTTGTTTGTTTAGAGTAATGAAAAAACTGCGTTTGGCATTCGATACACAAGTAAATCAAGCCATTCGTAGTGAAATAGAGCAAGATTTTACCTTTTCGGCAGGCATTGTCGTGGCGCACTACAAAACACCTTTAAGTATTGTGTTGCAAAAATCTGTCGAAATGGAGCATCTTGCAAAAGAAAAAGGCGACAGAGATAGTTTTGCAATTGCCGCCTTAAAAAAATCAGGCGAAACGCATCAGTGTTATTTTAAATGGGAAATCCAAAAAGATGATAAAAATGAGCAATTGTTATATTATTTTGATACCATAGAAAAGTTAAGCAACTTAATTGGCGAAGATTGTTCTGAAAATTTTGTAAGAAAATTAGACACCGAATTTTCAAAATTAACAGAGGATAACGGTTTTTTCAAGCACGAAGATTTAGTGAAAGAAGAATTAAAACGCTTGATAAAACGTTCTCTCTATACAGATAAAAAGGATAAATTTAAAGACATTTATGATAACGTAGAAACTTTATTGCCTCAAAAAACAAGGCAAAGTGTTGATTTTGAGCAATTTATGAACGCAATGAAAATAATCTTATTTATCAAACGAACTACAAAAATAAAAGAAGAAAATGGAGTTGAAGTTTAATTCATTAGATACGTTGTTTTTCAGAGATGGAAAACCCTTTGCGATGGGCGAAGAAACTTGGGCTGATGGACTTTTTCCGCCTAACCCTTCTGTCATCTATGGCGCAATTAGGACAGGTTTTGCTTGTATTGAAGGCAAAGAAATTCCTTTTTCTGAAATAAAATCTAAATTATATGCTCAGAAATTGAGTATTTCAGCTATTGTCTATTCCTTAGAAAATGCCTCTTATTTGCCGATGCCTTTGGATTTTGCAGCATTTAAAAACAAAACGGAACAAGAAAGGCGATTGGAGCAAGATCAAAAAGAATACAACGTTGATTTATTGAGCGTTGGCGAGAAAAAAGTAATTACAAAAAAAGATAAAAATCTTGGGCTTTTATATCAAAATACGTTCCAACAAGTAGAAAGTTTTAGTGATGGATTGATAAGTATTTCAGACCTTAAAACCTACTTGAATGGCACTTTGAAAACAACAAAAGTTCGCCGTTTTAAAGATTACATTATTGCTGAACCTAAAATTGGTATTGGGCGTGACGATACTAAGCGTACCGCTGATGAAGGGAAAATTTTCAGAACGGATATGAAACGCTTGAAAGATTTAGACTTACAAGTTAGTCTTAATGCACCTGAATACGAGCAAGATTGGGCTAAAAATAGTGTTGTAAAACTTGGTGGCGAGGGAAAATTGATAGAAATGTCAAAAGCAGCAAGAAAAACAAGTTTTATCGTTGAAAACGAGGTAAAAATTACCTCGAACAGATTTAAAATTTATTTGGCAACACCTGCCATTTTTACTACAAAAAATTGGCAACCAAATTTAGAAAAATTTGGCATTAATGCAACACTAAAAACGGTTTGCATTGGAAAAATGCTACATATTGGCGGCTATGACTTGATAGAAGGTCCCAAAATGATGTATAAAGCTGTTCCCGCAGGTAGTGTATATTATTACGAAACGGAAACAGCAATAATTGAAATAGTGCAGAAACTACAAGGAAAATCTATCTCTGATGTCTATCCAGAGCAAGGCTTTGGTATCGCTTATTTTGGAAATTATTAATCTCAAAAGGACATGAAAAAAATTATCACAACAGTAGGAGCATCGCTTTTTACCAATTATATGAAGCCCGAAGCCCAAGCAAAAATTGAAGGCTACGAAACAATCAAAGGACAATTTGATGTGTTAGATGCTTGTGCAGATGCGACAGATAGAAAACGGCAGCAAGAGAAGGAAATCAAGGAGCAAATACACTATTGGCTTACACTCGATAATCCCAACGCTTGCGCTGAGATAAAAAGCCTACTCAAAATCGCTGAACAAGAAGGCAATATAGAAGTATATCTTTTGGCAACAGATACAGTACTTTCTGTGTTGGCTTGTGAGTTGATAGGTGATTTTTTGATTACGAATAAAGCGAATTTTGCGGAAGGGAAAGTTAAAGAAGTGCATTTTAAATCAAAGAATGACGCTATTAAAGGATTACAAGTTAAAGATAAAAAATCTTTTGAAAAGAATGGATTAGTCAATTTACAAAAAAAACTAAACCAAATTGCAAATAATGGTTTTTATTGGGACGATTGCATATTCAATTTTACAGGAGGTTACAAAGCCATAATTCCATATCTCACTATCATTGCTCAGATAAAAAAACGACCATTATACTACATATTTGAAGATACCAATGAGGTAATCAAAATACCTCAAACACCACTTGCTTTCGATACTGATTTTTTTGAAACCTATTGGAATAATTTTGAAAAACTCAGTGATGGAAATATAATAGATGTGAATGAATTAGAAAATACTTATCAATTTCAACAAGACGCTCAAAGTTGTATTGAAATAGAAGAAGGCGATTGTTGCTTGAATGGTCTTGGTGGTATGCTTTGGGAAGATTATAAATCACAGTTTTTTACTTTTTATGTGGCAAATGAAGATGTACAAAGGGAAATTGAAGCAAAACAGGGTATTAAAAGAATAGTTGAAAATAAAATTTGGAATAAAGAAATACTAACGAGTAAAACAGAAAAAAAAGGTACTCATAAAGTCTATGATGATGGCAATAACCCATTTCGAGTTTTTTATGAAAATTATCATAATACAATTTGTATTTATAAAGTTTTTGAAAATCATGATATTTATGAAAATTATATAAATACAACACTTTTTAACCAAGGATTAATATCAAATCCAATTTTAAAAAGAATGAAAAAAAGTCTTATCTGACCATAACAATTCTGCAACCATTGATTGCAGAATTGTCATTATTGATAAATTTGGTTCTTTGAAAATTTTTATGGAAAGCCCGAATGGGCTTAAACTTGAATAGCCCCAAGTGAAACTCGGGTAAGATAATGAAGTTCATCACAACCACAAAGTGGTTGAACTTAGAAGCATAACACATTGAAGTTCAACCACTTCGTGGTTGTTAAACGTAATCTAATTCAAACCCGAGTTTCACTCGGGGCTATTCAAGTTTAAGTCTTTCAGACTTTTTTAAAGCACTCCACAAAAAATTTTAAAAGAACCATAAATTTTAAACTAAAAAATATGTTCAAATCAAAATCCCTTTTATTTCTCCTTTGCGAAACACCGCTTCATGCAGGTAGTGGTGACGACTTAGGCATCGTTGATTTACCCATTCAACGAGAACGACATACGAGTTATCCAAAAATAGAAGCATCATCTTTGAAAGGTGCTTTGAGAGAGGCTTGTGAAAGTAAAGTTATCATCAACGATTTTTCTAATTTTGATACTGATGCAGTCAAAATCAATCGTTTGTTTGGTTTTGATGAAGATAAAAGATTGTCAAAAACAGAACTTGATACACTGAAAAAACAGTTTGGAAGTAGTACCGAATATGCAGGCGCATTAGCTTTTACAGATGCTCGTTTGCTACTCTTTCCTGTTAAAAGTATGAAAGGCGTTTTTGCTTGGATTACTTGCCCGCAAGTATTGACGAAATTTCAAAACGATTTGAAATTAGCGGAAATTCCCACAATCAGCGAATTAGATTTTTGTGCTAACAAAAATAACTTAACCAAACAAGCCAATGTAGCAAGCACAAAAGTTTGTTTTGGCTCTACGCTCGTTTTAGAAGAATACGCTTTTGAAACTGATGTCAAGACAGAAGTTGCGACTTTTGCAAAAGCATTGGCGGATTTACTTTTCCCTAATGATGCGTATTGGAAAACCATGCTTTCTGATAATTTAGTTATTTTGAACGATGAAGATTATAAAGATTTCGTGAATATGAGTACAGAGGTCATTACTCGTACCAAAATCAACAATGCGACAGGAACGGTGCAAGACGGCGCACTTTTTACCGAAGAATATTTGCCTTCTGATAGCGTCATGTATTCGCTCATCATGGCGGCTGATGAATATGGCGAAAAGCGTAGTCTAAAAGCTGACGCTGTTATGAGTGAATTTCATCGCCTTCGTCCCGAAGTGTTTCAGTTAGGCGGCAATGCTACACTTGGAAAAGGTATTTTGAAAACCGTGGCTTTGCCTACAAACAAAAAAGGAGGTAACTAATGGCTACACTACGTAAAACAATAGAGCAAGGCAGAGCAAAATCTGCTTATGATAGCGTAAAAACTTATGTTGATGCCAATAAAGGCAAATCTACCTTAGACAATTACAAATCATATTCTAAAAAAATACCAACGATGATAAAAACAAGCGGCTTAGGTGCTACTTTGGCTTTTATGAAATCAAAAAAGAAAGAATATGATGTGATATATAATGATATAGCAAAATGGTTGGGCGAAGATTTTAAAATGAAATCTTTATTTCAAATCAATAAAGATAATTTTTTAGATACTGTCTTGAATATTGATGACAGCAGCGTTTATCGTGCTTTGACCATAGAAGTCGTAGCCTATATGAATTGGCATCGTCGCTTTGCCGAAGGTATGATAGAGAAAAATAAAGATAAAAATAAGGAAAACGACAATAAAACAAGCGAAAAATAACATGGAACCAGGAACGCTTATAATAAAAGAAAGCGGAAAAATCATACTAAAAGTAGGCAAATTTGAAAGTTCGCCACCCAAAGAGTTTGATTTTTCAGCATTAGCTGTTGGCAGATACGAATGTATGGTTGAACGCTCCGCAGGCACTCCAACTCGCATCGTCGTGAATGGAAATGATGTACCTAAAAATGATGCGCTTTTACAAAGAAAACAAGAAACACAAGCACGTAAAGCAGAAGAAGAAGCCTTGGAAAAACAACGGCAGCAAGAAGAACGTAAAAAACCTGTTGTAAATAAAGGCGGTTGGGAAGATAGTTTCAAAATGACTGAAACTCGCTTACCCAAATACCTACACAACAAAGGTATAACAACAATTGATAATTTTTCTTTAAAATATCATCGTGCGGCTCGTTGTATTCCTTTTAAAGGAGAAGATAAATTTTATTTTTTTAAAAATGACCAACGTAAAAATAATAAAACAGGCGAAACAACAGGGCATAAATTCCTAATTCAACACAATAATTATGGCAACCTTAATTTTCAAGATTTGGTCAATCGCCAAAAACGCAATGTAGAAACAATTTTTAATGAAAATCAAAGAAAAACAATCGATTTTAAACCCGATTGGCGTTTTGTTGTAGGTTTGGGCGGCGGTTCTGTTTATGAAACATCTATTACGTTGCATCATATTTATGGTATTCCTTACCTTCCTGCAAGCAGTATCAAAGGCGTAGTGAGGAGTTGGATTATTTCAGAATGTTTTGATTTTGATGAAAAAAAAGCAGAAAAAAATCCTTTATTTGTAACACTTTTTGGTTCAAATGACGAACAAGGCGATGTTATTTTCTTTGATGCTTTTCCTACTTCTTCTC
>JANMGN010000004.1:0-9652 GCA_031374645.1 Chitinophagales bacterium
AATTGTACTTGTGGTGCAACAAAAGTACCTTGTGCCTTGATTTTTGTTTCTATTTTATCAATAAAAGGTAAATTTTCTATTTCATTTGCTTTAAGCTCATCTTTTATACCATTTATAGCTTTGTTTAGAGTTGCTGCATCAATATTGCTTGATGCTTTTACAGACCAAATGCCTGCGCCAAAACGAAAGCCTGTATAGCAATCAAAACGTTTTTTGTTTCCATAATGAAATAAAAAACGAGCAGAAACAGTAGTACGTGGAACTGTAAGGCTGTAATTACCTAATTTGTCAAAAGTGCCTTTGTTATTTCTCACTTCGAGGTCATTTACGATTGCTTTTCCTTGATTATAAGATGCTGCAAGACCAATACTGAACCATTTCTTTACACCATGATCCCAAGCAATACCAATAGTAGGAATGTTGCTGAATTTTGCTGTCGAAAATTTTACAGAATCTAATGCAGTAGGATTTGATCTTCCCGTAATATCGCCTTTTACAGCATTGAAAATACTTGCGCCATAGTGTACGCTAAAAGTATTTTTAAAATCTGCATTTTGTGCAAATAGTGCATTTCCGAAGATAGCGCACGTGAAAACTAAGATTAGGATTTTTTTCATTTTTAGTGTGTACTGTTTTAGTTTAAAATAATCGGTAAAGGTAAAAACTCTTTTGAGTTTTTAGGTATATTGTGTTTGCTTCTTTGAAAAAAATTTATAGAAAAAAGGATTTTAAACTTCAAATCTTTTGAAAATATAAAACTTGACTTACCTTTACAGCAGATAAAAAACGAAACATGCTAAAATTTTTGAGACAACCCTACCCTTTTGAAACTGATATAAAAACGCACTACAAACGCCATTTTTTTATTGGTTGTTTTATTGCTTTTTTTCTCATTGTTATCCAACCTTTTAGTGTAAATCTTTGGGAAACAGATAATAAAGTGCTTAAATTATTAGGCTACGGAGTTGTATCTTTCGTTATGCCTTGTTTGCTCACAACCGCAATATTTGCTTTTTTTAAACCACAAAATGAGGATGAAAAATGGGTCGTTGGCAAAGAAATTATGCTAATGATTGCGATACTTTTTTCGGTCGCAATTGGCAATATATTTTATGCACTTTCACTAAAAATAATGGAACTAAGTATTGGCAATTTTATTGGCTCATTGCTCAGTGTCGTTATCCTTGGGATTTTTCCGCTTACAGCAAGCGTTTTTTTAAAATACAGCAGATACAAGGCTTTAAATGAAAGAGAAGCAAGCGTATTAGATGATAATTTGCATGATTTTCAGCAAAAAAACCAAGATAGAAGCGAAATAGAGGCAAAAAAAGATAATAATGTGGCACTTATTGCTGAAAATGAAAAAGATATTATTGAGCTAAATATCGACTATTTGCAATACATAGAAAGTGCAGATAACTATGCCAATATTGTTTTTTTAGACCAAAATAAACTAAAAAAAGAGCTGCTGAGAGGAACTCTGAAACGTTTTGAGCAGCAAATTTCGCAGCCTTTTGTGATGCGCTGCCATAGAAGTTTTATCGTAAATCTAAACCAAGTAGCGAACATTAGCGGCAACGCACAAGGCTACCGAATTACACTAAAAAACAACGATACCATAATTCCCGTTGCGAGAAATTATGGCGCAAGTATTTTAGAAAAATTAAAAAATTAAAAAAAAGTATAAAATATTTTTTAATTAAAATAAAATGTTTTAAATTTGTGATATATTCAATTTATAAAAGTAAAAAATCAATATAATTTTACAATGCAAAAATGTAAAAATTGCCAAGGAATATTATTGCCAGGTGCTGAATTTTGTCACAAATGCGGCAGTAAAGTAATCGATGAAAAAGAAATCGTAGCAGTTATTGTGCCTATCGTTGAGCCTGATAATCAAGAGATTAGCAAAGAAAATAAACGTAAAAATACAGAAGGAAATGCCAAAGAAATAACAACTGAAATCATAAAAGAACTTCCCAAAAAAGCGGCTTTTAATCAGTCAAAAGCAACTATTGATTTTGAAATTATAGACAATAGAAATCAGCCCGAAACAAAAGTTGGAAAGACTGAAAAGATAGAAATAACTGAAAAAACAAATGCTATCCCAACAAATAATATCGATTTTACAGCTTACAAAGCCTTATTTTTCAGCACTTTGCAGCTCCGTGTACAAGACGAACACGATGCAAAACAATACAGCGAGTTTGTAGAAATTTTTTACCGCAAAAAATTTCAAGAAACCATCATGCAACGTTACAATTTGCTATTAGAAGATTTTGCTGAAATCGAAAGAAAAATGCCCTTGCCCGAAAAGCCAAAAGAGCGTTTGCTGATGCACACCGTAGAAAATTTGGTTGATTATTTTATCTATACTTATTGTAAAGAGTTAAACGATGTTTTTCCTTTGCCCCTCATTTTGCGCTATGCTGATGCGAAACCTGAGCAAACCAAAACCAGTTCATTTTTTAACGATTTTTTGCAATTGCAAGACGAAAATCTCTTGGTTTATAAAGATTTTATAGCGATGTCACAAGAAAAATTGAAAAATGCTTTTCAATCTTACTTGTTCACAGAGCGTGAAGAATTGGTTTATTTTATCTGCGACTTATCAATAACAGGAAGCGGAAAAGAAGGTTTTGCTATCTCGAACAAACGGATGTATTGGCGTATGCCGTTGGGGAAATCGCACTCTGTTAGTTTCGATAATATACAACATATCAAACACGAAAAAGAGTGGCTCGAAATCAATGGCCTTTTCTTTAATGTGAATAAAAGTCTGAATATGAAGATGTTACGTATGTTTAAAAAAATTAAATTGATTTATAAATAGAAAATCGTAATTATTCAACTTCGTCTGCCCTACGTACCCAATCTGTTGCGTCATTTATAGTTTGTCGCAAAAGCAGATTGAGCTGTGCAGCATGATGCTGAACGTGTCGCATATTATAAAGTAAAATTTCGACCATTGGATAAACCATCGTTTTTGATTCATTTATCCAGTCTTTCGCTATATTTTCCTCGGTCAAATCAAAGATTAAGTTACGACATTTTTCACGGCAAAATTCCAAATAAACCAACAATTCTTCTTTGGTATATACTCGCTCAGGTAGTCTGTCCTCAAATTCAGAAAGGTCAAAAGGCAAAGGCGGAGCAAAACCTACAGGATCAGTCGTTAGATAATAGTCCAGAAAAAATAAACAATGATACGTATTGTACCAAAAGTGCGTACTGCCGTCCCAGACTTTTTCAGGACATATCATAATCGCATTTTCTAACATTTCGATACTTGCGCCAAATTGTTGCCAAAGTATTTTTGGTAAATTATTATCCATATTTTTTGATTTTTAAAATTTTGTAAATTTAGTAATTTTCATTCTAAAATAAAAATAAATTGATTTTTTCTCGCTTTTGAAATCCTCAAATTTCACTCCATCTATGATAACTTTCCAAGACGCTTACACTACCCTATCTAATTCATTATCAACGATTTATGAAAAATCAGAAGCTGAAACAATTGCTCGTTTTGTGATTGAAGACATTTTTAATTTAAAAAATATTGACAATAAAATATTAACTGAGGAAAATAAAATTACATTAAATTTAATTAGTGAAAGACTTTTGAACTCCGAGCCTTGGCAATATGTGGTAGGAGAAGCTGATTTTTATGGCTTGAAATTTAAGGTAAATCCTACCGTTTTGATACCTCGTGCTGAAACGGAAGAGCTTGTTTATTGGATTTTAGAAACCATCAAAAAGGAAAAAATAACGCAGCCTACCCTACTCGACATTGGTACAGGAAGCGGCTGTATTCCTATCACTTTACAGCATAAAAATAGTCAAATAGATGCTTTTGCAGTGGACATTAGCGAAGATGCAATTTCTCTTGCGAATGAAAATAATACGCTTATAAGAACAAATGTAAAATTCCTATTAGGCGACGCTTTAAATTGGCAAAACATTGATAATCAGTATTTTACATCACAAAAATTTGATATTATTGTCAGCAATCCGCCTTATATTCCTACTTTTGAAAAAAAAGTAATGCCTCGTCATGTTTTAGATTTTGAGCCGCATTTAGCACTTTTTGTAAGTGATGATGACCCACTTATTTTTTACAGAAATATCGCAGAAATGACAAAAGAAAAGCTAAATATAGGCGGCTTTTTATTTTTTGAATGTAACGAATACAATGCAAATGAAGTTTTAGAAATGATGAGAACATTTGGCTATAAAGATGTCATTTTGCAAAAAGATATGGCTGGGAAAGACAGAATGATAAGAGGAAAATATTTGTAAGCAAATACACAGAATTATATTTGCAATCATTTTTATAAATAAAAATACAGAAAACAGCAAAAATAACACTTTTGATAAAATTCATCTTTAAAATGATTTTTAATATAAATAATGTAAAAATTTAGGCATTTTATTAAAATAATGTAAAATTTAGGTAAAATTCAATATTTTTTCGACCAAATTTAATTTTATTTTAAGCAATAATTTGACATCTTTTCAGAATATTGTATCTTTGCATTAAATTTTAGACTAAATTACAAAATTAAAAATTATTTTTACCAATGATTCAAGAAGATTATTTAGCTTGTGACAAATACCAAAACAAGCCAGCCCACCCAAATCAATCTAACTTCACACAGTTTTTTGACGAAAAAAACAACCTTTATTACTTTGCATTCGTAGCAAATGATGGTACTGTTTTACTAAAAAGCGAAGGCTATCCGCAACTGAAATCTTGCGAAACTGGTATCGCATCAGTTATCAAAAACAAAGAAATCACAGAACGTTATACTGTAAAAAAAGGCACAAAAACCTTTTATTTGAGCTTAAAAGCTGCAAATAACCGTGAAATTGCACGCTCTTGCGACTTCAAAACAGAAGCAGAAGCAACTGCAGCTATCGCTACAATTAGCGCACCTATCGCTACCGCAGTAGTAAAAACAGCTGCAAAAGTTGCAGCAACAAAAACAGCTACACCTACAAAAGCAGTAGCTACGAAAAAAGTTGCTACAAAAGTTGAAGCAGTTGTGAAAAACGAAGTTCACGCAGCTACGACAGAACAAAATTCGGCAGCTCCAGCAGCTGGAAAAGTGACGACAACTAAGACAAAAACAACAAAAGTAGCAGCTGCGGCTTTTTTAACTGAAAACGAATATTTTGGTCACGATAATATTTGGTTTGGCGACATACAGACAGGTTATGTGAAATTTGCAAAAAACGATAGTTTTTACTTCGCAGTTCACAATCCAGATGGCTCATTGTACTTAGCTTCTAAAGGTTTCAACACTGAAGTCGCTCGCAACGAAACTTTTGATAGAACAGTAGTTTGTATCGAAAACGGAGAATTGTATAGCGTAAAGGAAATCGAAAACAAGTTTTTCGTAACACTTTTAGACGAAAAAGAGAATGAATTGGCTCGTTCAGCAGCTTTTGACACTTATACAAGTGCATTTGTAACTACACCAATCGGAAGAACAAAAGTAGAAGCAATGCTTTACTAATCCTTCGGAAAAATTTATTTTTCTGCCATAAATTACAAAAAATCGCTATTTTCGTTTGAAAGTAGCGATTTTTTTTATCTTTGCATCAAATAAAATTGTTATTTATTTTTGACGATTTATTTTCTATACCTCACGGGGCTTCGAGACCCGTGAGGTATAGAAAATAAATCGTCGTAATTGTATTACATAATTGTCAATTATCTATGTTAGACGAGCAAAAACCAATCGTAAGTATAATTATGGGGTCAGACAGCGACCTTCCCGTGATGAAAAAAGCTGCAGAAATATTAGCTGAATTTAAAATAGCGACCGAAGTGACCATAGTTTCGGCGCATCGGACACCCGACCGTTTGTTCGATTTTGCAAAAAATGCACACCTCAGAGGCATAAAAGTAATCATTGCAGGCGCAGGTGCGGCAGCGCATCTGCCAGGTATGGTCGCTTCGATTTCGCCGTTGCCTGTAATTGGCGTACCCATAAAATCGAGCAATTCGTTGGATGGCTGGGACAGTATTTTGTCTATTCTACAGATGCCAAACGGTATTCCAGTAGCCACTGTTGCGCTTAATGCGTCGCAAAATGCAGGTATTTTGGCAGCTCAAATCCTAAGCACAGAGCAACCTCATATCCAAAAATTTGTTATAGATTACAAAGCAAAATTAGCGAACGACGTACGTGAAAAATACGAACGTCTGGAACGTGACGGTTTTGAGCATTACGGAAAAGGCGAGTAAAATGTTAATATTGATTTATATTTTTATACCTCACGGGTCTTGAAGATCCGTGAGGTATAAAAATATAAATCGATAAATATCATCTTAAACAATTGAAAGTAAGCATATAATACATTTCATATATTTTTAATATTATAATTATTTTTAATATATTAAAAATATATGTATATAAAATTTTGTAATTTAAGATATTATCGTATCTTTGCAGAGCGAGAACCGAAATCGCCATCACATCTACCGATTTTTAGAAGCGAATAACTCGTTTCTTTCCGATAATTTGAAATTTATTCCACGAAAATAAATTCCAAATTATATTCCACAGACCAATTATTCCACAAACCTCCTTACTTGTATTCTTGTATGCTGCATTGGCGTACTCAAAATCGTATGCCTCACTGTTATCTTGTTTTTCATTGAAAAAATATACATATAGTAGAGCTTCATACCTTATAATGTAATGTATAGTAGTTATATATTAGTAAAATGACGGCAGATTAAAACCCATTTATGACTTTTCCGCATTTTATAATCCTATGAATTTTGCAATTTGCCTACGTGTCAACAGCGTAGGCATTTTTTTTTACTTTTTTTTCAAAAAAACTTGCACGTTTCAATTATTTCAAATAACTTTGCATTTCAAAGTAAAATTTATAAAATGAATTCACAAAACGAACATTTAGATACGCTCAAAGAAATTCGCAATATTATGGAACGCTCACAACGTTTCCTCTCGCTGAGTGGTCTATCGGGAATAGCGGCTGGCACGTGCGGATTGGCTGGCGCAACGGTTGCTTATTTTTATATGCAAAGACAATTTTCACTTTCACAAGGTGCTGATTATCAATATGATATAACCTATTCGCAATGGGGCTACGATGCTTTTGAGTTTTTCTTTTTGTTGGCTATTACTACCCTATTTGCGGCTTTGTGTTCAGCATATTTTTTTACTTTTTTGAAAGCCAAAAAGAAAGGCACAAAAGTTTGGGACAGCTCGTCGCAGCGTTTGGCTTTGAATTTTGCTATCCCTTTGGCAACAGGCGGAATAGCTTGTTTGATACTTTTGAGCCATGGTTACCTAGGCATTATTGCTCCTTTTACGCTTATTTTTTATGGGCTATCTTGTGTAAATGCAAGTAAATATACCTACGAAGACATCAAATATTTAGGCTATTGTCAGTTAGTTTTAGGTTTATTGGCTTTGTATTTTATCGGTTACGGTTTACTTTTTTGGGCAATTGGTTTCGGTATTTTGCATATTGTTTATGGTGTAGTAATGTATAAAAAATACGATTAAAAAATTATAAAAATCTAAAAATCAGCATTTTAAATATTAAAAAATAAAAATGAATATCATAATAAATCTAAATAAAGCATTTGATAGTCGGATAAGGCTGGGCATTATGTCTATGCTGATGGTCAATGATTGGGTGGATTTTGGTATGATAAAAGAAACACTTTCTTTGACAGATGGAAATCTTGCAAGTCATATTACTGCGCTGGAAAAAGAAGAATTTATAGAAGTCAGAAAATCATTCGTAGGTAAAAGACCTAATACTGCTTATAGAGCTACAAAAAAAGGAGAAAATGCCTTCAAAGAACACTTACAAGGCTTAGAAGAATTGATAAAAATTAACAATTAAAATTTTTTATTCATTAACTTTGTATTTCAAAGTAATTTTAATTTATTAAAAATGAAAAATATCCTATTTCTAATCATCGTATTTCTAAAATTTCAAATTCAGTTGTTGAAGTGGAAATTAGAAAAATAAATAAAACATCATACAATGCAAACTAAAAAAATTATTCAACTCTTGCTTTTTATTGGACTTTTTATCTTTCACGTCCTTTTTTGGAAAGAAGGACAAGGTTTAAATCTCGTATTTTTTACGATTTTTTCGCTCGCCACCATGATTTTGACAGACGTAACTCGATGGCAATCAATGTATTTTAAACTTACAGCCGTCGGAACTTCACTACTTTCGGCCTTTATAGTTTGGAATCATTCAGACGTTTCTATTATTTGTTTTTGGCTGAGCTGGGTCTTACTGATAGGCGTGGCGTACGCACCAAATTTGTATTATTTATTGTATGGATTGATGAACGGTTTTGAAAATATTTTGGCTATGCCAAAAGGTTTTTCTCAAATGAAAAAACAAAAATTAGAAGAAGCTGACTTTGTTCCAGAAAAAACAACAGGGCTTCGTCCGTCTTTGTTTTTAGTCCCGATTTCAATACTTTCTGTTTTTGTAATTTTGTATATGATTGGTAATCAGGACTTTGCAAAAATGATTAGTGATGCGTTTGTAGCTGTTTTCAAAAATTTAGATTGGCTTTGGGATTTACTTTCTTTCGAGTGGCTATCTTTTATGTTACTTGGAACATTTTTAATTGGCGGTTTGATTTGGAAAAATAGTAGCAATTCTTGGGAAAAAGCGCAATTATCACATATTTTTGACATCAAAAAAAGTGATATTTTTCCCAGTTTATCACAAATTAACGACCGCTATTGGATTGCCTTTTTGACTTTGGCAATGTTGAATGTGTTGATTTTAATCGCAAATGTTCAAGATTTTAACAGTATCGCACATACACAAAACGTGGACGCTGGCACGATGCGTTATAGCGTTCATTTCGGGACATACATACTTATTTTTAGTATTGTAATTGCTATGGCATTGCTATTTTATTTTTTCAAAGACGACCTCAATTTTATCGAAAAAACATCGTCTTTGCAGCTTTTAGCTTATATTTGGATAGCTCAAAATGCCATTATGGTCGTCGCTGTTTTTTCACGTAACTATCTGTATATCAGTCACTACGGATTAGCTTATAAGCGAGTTGGCGTTATTTTCTTCTTGCTTTTGGTACTTTTTGGGCTTTATACAATGGTTATAAAAGTGCAAAAATACCATACTTTTAATTACCTTTTTCACATAAATACTTGGGCAACATACATCATGTTTGTTGTGATTTCGGCGGTAAATTGGGACACTTTTATTACTCAATATAACCTCAATTATACGGATAAAGATAAGCTTGATGCAGCGTTTTTGATTAACGGTATTTCGGATAAAAATTTAAAAATTTTATTTGAAAACAAAGCACGCCTACCACAAGAGTTCAGTTATAGTGAAGGTGGCTTTTTTTCTGACAATCATTATCAGCAAAATACACAAGCATCATTGGAAAGTAAGCGCAATACTTTTTTAGAAAAAAACAAAAAAGGTCTGAGCTTTTTGTCGTGGAATTATCCCGATTATCAAAATTATAAGTATTTTGCAAAATAATAATTGATTGTAAAATACCCTAAATTTTAAATATTAAAAACGCATTTATTCAGGCAAAAATCGCTGAATAAATGCGTTTTTATGTGTAGCATATTTTTAATTTTTAATTATT
>JANMGN010000021.1:0-2222 GCA_031374645.1 Chitinophagales bacterium
CAAGCACGCTACCTATTCCAGAAGTAGGTTTAAAATTTGTAGATCACTGCGTTGGAAAAGTAGAACTCGGAAAAATGAATCATTGGGTAGAGTTTTACCAAAAAGTAATGGGCTTCAATCTGCTCATCACTTTTGACGATAAAGATATTTCAACAGAATATACCGCTTTGATGTCAAAAGTAGTCGCAAACGGAAATGGTTATGTCAAATTTCCTATCAATGAGCCTGCAAAAGGAAAAAAACGCTCTCAAATAGACGAATATTTGGATTTTTACAAAGGTGCAGGCGTACAACATATTGCCGTAGCAACCGATAATATCATCAAAACGGTAGATACTTTGCGTGCGAATGGCGTAGAATTTTTGTACGTTCCAGAAGTATATTACGACGATGTTTTTGAGCGTGTAGGTTTCATAGATGAAAACAAAGAAGACCTACAACGCCTAAATATCCTCATCGACAGAGATGACGAAGGCTATTTATTACAGATTTTTACCAAACCAATACAAGACCGCCCAACCGTTTTCTTTGAGATTATACAACGTAAAGGCGCAAAATCTTTCGGAAAAGGCAATTTTAAAGCCCTTTTTGAAGCCATCGAAAGAGAGCAAGAAATAAGAGGAACGCTATAAAAATTAACATATACAAGCCCTAAAAGGGCGCAATATAAAAGAATAGGGTATAGCTATTCGCAATATAAAAAGATAGGGTGTAGCCATATTCTATTTTGATATATTTGCAACCTAAACCCTAAAAAACTTGTCTTATTAGAAAATAAAAAAATGTATAAACACCTACTTTCGCTCCTCTTTTTCATTTGCCTTGCTTTTAGTACAAAAGCGCAACCCAAACCTTGTGGAAATCCTGCTGCAATGACCTCTTTTTGCAAAGACGCTTGTATTATTTGCGATATTGACGGCTTCACGGGTATCAATGACAGTAAATCTAAAGGCGAAGCTCCTTCTGGTTTTTGTACAACGACTGTTCACAATGCGCAATGGATTGCATTTCAAGCAGGTTCTACCAATTTGACTTTGCAAGTAAGCGTTTTTAACTGTAAATCGAAAAACTCAAGCGAAAATGGGCTCGAAGTAGGCATTTATAAAAGTACAGATTGCAAGAATTTTGAACTGATGTCGAATTGTGACGGCGATATTCCGAACAATACAAGCCAAAATTTTACCACAACAAAACCTTTGGTCATTGGACAATACTACTATTTTGTGATGGATGGAAACGGTGGAGATATTTGTAATTATACCATAAAAGTGATTAATGGAAGTACAAAAGTAAATCCTTTAGTAAATTCTGGCGTTTTGAAAGGTAGTTTTGCAGTTTGTGAAGGCGGAAAATACAAATTTGAGAATGAAGGTGTCGTCGGAGCGATAGATTACGAATGGAAACTCAATAATGTGGTCGTCGGAAAAGGATTGAGCGTAGAGGTAACTTTACCTAATTCTGGGACAGCAGAGCTATGCTGTACTGCTTCAAATGTATGTGACAAAGCTCCTCCGACTTGCAGAACGATTACTATTTTACCTAAAAAACAGGCCGTTTTGCAATCCTCTATTTGTAAAGGCGACTGCCTCAAAGTAGCGGATAGTTTGTTTTGTAAAGGTGGTAATTTTACGGTAAAAACAAAGGCTAAAAACGGTTGCGACAGCACGATAAATGTACAAATTATGGAATATCAGCCCGCTAAAAGCGATTTGAGTTTAATTTTTTGTCAAGGCGATACACTTTTTGTTGCTCAAAAAAAATATACAAAAGCTGGCGTTTATCAAGATAAATTAAAAACAATTCACGGTTGCGATAGTCTTTTGACGCTTACTTTGACAGAAGTTATTTGTAAAATAAAAAGTAAAGTTCAAGTTAAAAATGTAGCGTGCTTTGGCGAAAAAAATGGAAATATCAAATTTAGTGTAAGTAGTGGCACACCGCCTTTTACGTACAGTTGGCACGAAATAAATGATACAACCATTTTTGGAAGCGGAAATATCAATAGTATAAATACTTTTGAAACACTCAATAACCTTTCCGCAGGAAATTATTTTATAACCATAAATGATACATTTGGTAATAAAAATATTGTACAAGAGCTTGTTAGTCAGCCAGATACGATAAATATAAGTGTAGTAACTTCTACTTTTGGAGAATACCAAATTGCTTGTTTTGGCGTCATAAAAGGAGAAATAACAGTAAGTGCAAAAGGCGGTACAAAA
>JANMGN010000027.1:0-10644 GCA_031374645.1 Chitinophagales bacterium
CTCATTTTAAGGCTAAAAAATACATTATTCGCTTTATTTTCAAATATTTTCTATTCAATTTTTTATTTTATTTTGTTAAAAAAACTACTTTTGTAGCGCAATATCATTTTTTTACTAAATTTTTTTATTTATGCTTTGGGGTATAGATTTGGGCGGCACAAAAATAGAATGTGCTGTAATTGAAAGCAAAGAAAACTTAAACGTTATCCACCGACAAAGGATAGCGACCGAAGGGCATTTGGGCTACGACCATATTGTTTCAAACATTATTCGTTTGATAGAAATGGTAAAAGCTGAAACGGGACTTACGCCCGAGCGTATCGGCATCGGAACACCTGGCGCAATAGAACCTTCTACTCGCCTGATGAAAAATTGCAACTCTACAGCACTCAACGGGCAACCTTTGCAAGATGATTTAGCGAAAATACTTGGTTTTCCTATTGTCATGGCAAACGATGCAAATTGTTTTGCTTTAGCAGAAGCCAACTTTGGTAGTGTGCAAGAAAAAGCTCCTCATGCAGAAGTCGTTTTTGGTGTTATTATGGGTACTGGTGTTGGAGGAGGTATCGTTATAGACGGCAAAGTGCTCAACGGAAGACACGGCATCGGCGGAGAATGGGGCCATAATTTTTTAGATGAAAGTGGCGGAAAGTGTTATTGCGGCAGAGTTGGTTGTGTAGAAACGGTACTTAGTGGTCCATTTTTGCAACGTTATTACACTTCCCTTTCGGGAAAAAAGCTGAGTATGCCAGATATTGTAAAAAAATATTACGACGGCGATGATGAGGCAGCGAAAAAAACAATTGCTCGTTTGTTGCATTTTTTTGGAAAAGCCATCGCTCCTCTTATCAATATTTTGGATCCCGATGCGATAGTTATTGGTGGAGGCGTTGGAAATATAGATTTGCTTTATACGGAAGGGCGAGAGGAAATAAAAAAATATTTATTCAATCCTGTTTTAGATACCTTGATTCTAAAACCGTCGTTGGGCGATAGTGCTGGCGTTTTTGGTGCAGCGTTGTTGTAAAAAAATTGTGATGGATTGTACAAAATTAGTTCAAACTGATTTTGTACAATCCATATTTTATGACGTTAAATTAATCCTCCTCAGTAATTTCTTCATCAGCTGTACCCATTTGATTTTCAGCGTACAGACGTTCAAACATCGCTTCTACACGATAAATCTCATCAAGTGTATCGTCCACAAAAAAAGCGAACCGAGGAATACGGCGCATTTGCGACTTCAAACGATTGCCCATTACTTGCCTGATACGAGAGTAATTATCATACAAACCTTGTATAGGTTCTTCTTTATCTTCGACATTAAAAATACTTAGATATACTTTTGCAACCTCAAAATCGGGCGTCATTTTAACATCTGTAACCGTTATAAGTGCTTTATTGCCATAAAAATAAATCCCTTCATCTTGTAAAAAAAGGCTAATATGTCTTTTGATGGTTTCCGAAACCTGTCTTTGTCTTTTAGATTCTGTCATTTTCTATTATATTATATAAACTAATTGCTTATTTTGGTGCAAAGTTACGTTTTTTATGCAAACTATATACAAATAAAAACACCGAAAAGTTCTTTTAAAGATACTTTTCGGTGTTTAAAGTTTTGTTTTTACGTAAAACTTTGATTTTTTCAGACTTATCTAATTTTAAACTGCATTTCAACAGTAGTACCATTGTTTTTAAAATTAAGATTATGACTGAGTTGGCGCATAATAAATACACCACGTCCGCCTACTTTTTCAATGTACTCAGGAGAAGTAGGGTCTGGAAGACTACGAAAGTCGAATCCTTTGCCTTCGTCTGTGACATGAACAGCAACTACATCTTTTTCTTTTCTGACACTGATATTTACCATTTTTTTCTCATCTCGACAATTGCCATGAACGATAGCATTATTGACTGCTTCTGTAACGCAAGTTACGACATCAAAATGTTTATCTGCTGATAAGCGCAGCGATTGAGATAGTTTTTCTACATAATTCACAACTTGTGAAACAGTCTGAGGGCAAGATGTTAAGCGTAATGATTGTGTAGATTTATCCATACTTTGAAAATAATTTTCTATATTTCTGTGAGTAAAATACGATAGAGAATATTCAAAAGTTGGCTTAATAATGGATTTGTTCAATAAAATAACTTTAAATTAGGACAAATAAAATATTAGGACTTTAAAGACTAAACTAAAAAATAGGGACATTTATTTTTCGTTTAAAGAACTTTAAATATAAAAACACTGCAATTTAAGACATTCTTAACCCAAAGTCAATAGTTAGTGCTGTTTTTCTTCAAAATAATTTGAATTTTGAAAAAAAAGAAAAAAAATATAATTTTTTTTCTCTTAAATATTGCATATCAAAAAAAAACGCTTTACCTTTGCATCGTTTTTAGGAATAAAGACAAAATCTTGTCCGATGGTGTAACGGTAGCACAACAGTTTTTGGTTCTGTTTGTTGAGGTTCGAATCCTTGTCGGACAACTCTTATCTAAGCGTAAAATATTGATTATCAATGTTTTACGCTTTTTTATTTATTTTTGATAAAAATATTAATTTTGTTTTTTTCTTAAAAAACCTTTTCTTTGCAGAGTATTGAGCATCAAATCAATCTTTTTTCTTATGATAAACAAAATCGAACAAGCCTTTTTGACGGAAGGGAGGAATGTATATAATTTCTTTCAACGTCCTGGCATCGGGTATTATATTCCTTTGTATCAACGTGAATACAGTTGGGATAAAGAAAATATTGAACAACTGTTAGACGATATTGGAAAAGGTGTTGAAAATCTGTTGGAAACGGACGAAGAAATCCGTTTCTTAGGTACAATAATTACAATTGTAGAAAATAACCACAATAATATTCAACCGCTTGACCGTCGTGGTTTACCTACGAGTGTGCGATTAGTGATTGACGGACAACAACGTGTTTCTACGATTGCGATGTTTGCTTGTGTGATGTATCAAACGATTGATGAACTGATTGCAAAATTGCCTACGAAAACGGATAAAGAAACTTGTGATGAACTTATTGAGATTGCAGCTGCATGGAAAGAAAAATTAATCGAGGTTTTCTCTTTTGATTTAAGAAATGGAGAACCTCGCTTTAAACCAAAAATAATTCGTCAGAGCCTTGATACTTGGGTACGAGAAGGTAATATTGATGAAAATTACAATTCTGATATTGCCAATTATTTGGCAAAATTCATTCAATATACCATAGAAAAAGGTACGCCACCAAAGTATGACAAAAAAAATCGAGTAGGAAAAAACTTATACCAGATGTATGAGTGGATGCAAAAAACGGTTTGCACAGCGCATCTTGAAAAAACAGACGAGCCTTTTCCTACTGCTTTTCAGTTGTTAGAAATCAATCAAACGTATAACCTTCAAGATTATCTTTGGCAGTATGAACGCCCTAATTTGGTGGAACTCATCGCTCAAAAAGACTATGATAAATCAAAGTCTATGAGTTATTTAACCGCTGCTTTGGCGCAGACCTTCGCAGCGTGTCATTATTTGTTAGAAAGATGTTGTTTTACTTCGATTGAGCCAAAGAACAATAATTTTTTAAAGTCGTTCATCGTTTAAATAAAATTTGAATAACTGAATGATTGTCTTCGTTTTTTTCTAAAATATTTATACTTATTTTTAGTATTTTCCCTTCTAATTTATTTTCAATTTCCTTTTTCACAAAATTCAACATCAAATTACAAGCGGTTTGTTCTCTGAATGTCAAATCAAAATAATCAGCAACGTGACGTTTTGGAATGATAAGTGCTTGGTTTTCTTCCAAAATAGCATAACAAGACACCATTTCGGCAATCAATTCTATTTCTTTTGAAACGTTACAAAATGGGCAGTCATTTTCTTTTTGTTCTACTTGATTGTAATGTTGGTACTCGTAAATTTCTGTATTTTCATTCTTGAAAATACTTTTGAAAGGCAAAATTACGTTGCATTGATAAGTAGGTTTTTGATGTTTGAAATGATTGCGATAACCGTCTTGTGTAATATCTCTACGAACAGAAAAATAGGCTTTTCCACTTGGCTTCAACAAGTTAGAAACTTGCATCATTACTTGCGCCTGTTGTTCTGGTAATAATACATTCAACACATAAAAACAAAGAATAGTATCAAATTTTCCTTCGGGATAATTAGAAAAATAATGCGGGTCGTAGCCTTCGATTTCGTAACCTTTTCCTTTCAATTCTTCTACGTCTTTTCCAAAACCGCAACCAAAATCCAACACTCGACCTTTGATAAAGCCTTGTTGCTCAATCATTCGGGCAGGCATGGAAATTTTATCTCGCTCTTTTGCCGTAAGGTGGTTGTATGGATTATTTTTTGGAAACATAAATAAATGGATATTCAAAACCCATGTTTTTAGCGGTTTGAATTTGTGGTAAAATTTGATTTTGTAACTCGGTTTTAAAATCCAATTTTGGCAAATTTACTATTTCTTTCAACTCTTTTCTAAAAAGCAAACTATAATCTTCTAATAATTTAAAACGCTCATTTTCAACATAATACAAAAAAGATTGATGTTGTAAATCTACGAATTTATCGAAATATAAATCAATAGAAGGCAATTTGTCGCTTTTGGAAGAATTGACATTTTTAGGCGTTGGTACTATGTTCCAAAGTCTATCATGTGAAACAAAAGACCAAGGAATAAAATGGTCTAAACTCAAATTTTGACTGGTAATGATTTCGTCGGAATAGATGCAATGAGTTACAGGGTTTACTTTCAAGTAACCTTTCCAATAATCATTTGCTAAGTTCAAATTACGTTGAGTTGGTTTATCCAATTTTTCAGTCAAACCAATTACATTGTCATTGTTTTTTTGTAAAAAACGTACTAAATGCCAATAAATAAAACCTCGTAAAATACTTTGATGGGTTTTGAAATAGTCTAACCAAACATCGTTGATTTCGATAAAATCGTCTGTAAATCTGTATATTACACGTTCTTTTTCACTTGAAAAAAAATTGCTTGATGTTTCTTTTATAACGTTATTTACTTTGCCATCTTCTAAGCCTTTTGTTTCATTGGTAAAAAATGGTTGAACGAAACGATAAGGCACATAACGCAATAGCGTAGAAGTTACTTTTTGTTGAATACTTTTTATCGCATTTTCCTCAAGATTGGAATTGATTTGTTCAAAAAGACTTTTAGAATTAACGCTATTATCAACTTTGTAGAGTGTAGAAACATGATTAGCAATTTCTTTGAAACTATCCTGTTTTCCAAAGGAAAGTTTGTAATAATCCAACGGATACCAAACACTGGCAACCATTCTCAACGCAAGTTCGTTCATAGGTATCAAAGCCTTTTCATTTTCTTTGATGCTATCCAAAATGGCTAAAAACCAATAAAACTTGTACGAATTGGTTGTATTCCCAAAAATAGAAGATAATTTACCAATTTCGAGGTTGGAATGATTGGGTAGTTGGTTCATTTAACTGATTATGTTTAAAAGCAACAAAGGTAAGTAAAAATCAAAAAAAAAATGAATTACTCCCATTTAATATACTCCAGTTTATGCACTTCCGTATGCAAAGGCATATCTAAATTGCGGTACATTTTTTCTAAAACACTTGTAGGAATATCTGTATTACGATTTTTTAAAACATTTTTACGAGAAGTTTCGAGGTAAATAATTTTGAAAAAAGGGTTGTAGGGAGCAAGCAAACCGACCAATTTTGAACGCAACTCTTGTGTCAAATTCGTACTGTTCCAAACGAATGATTGTTTTTTTGCGGCAAAAACTTTTGCTTGTGCGTATGCTTCTTGAATGACTTTACCTTGCCCGTCTTTGTCGTCGGGTTTGATTTTTAGTTTTTGACGAATATTATCTAAACTTACAATTGGCAAATCCAATTTTTCAGCGTACGTATCTTTTCCACTTCCTGCAATTCCTGACATCAGAACAACTTGAAATTGCGTATCGTCAAAAATAGTTTGCGGAAACTCATCATTATTTTGAAAAAACTTAAATTGAGAATGTACATTGTGAAAATCTTTTTCTTTCGTAAAGCATTGATTTTCAATACATAATTCTTTAAAATATTCTAATCGGTCTAATAATTCGGCTTGGTCGTTGCATATTCTGCCCAACACATCGGCTTTTGCTAAGAGGTAAATCCATTCATTTTTTACCCTTAAACTCGATGCTATAACGGATTGATTAGGATTGCCTTTTTCCAATGACCAAATTGGCAAACCATGCAATCGCACCAAACCACAAATTTATTCTCGTTGCTCAAAATCTAAATCCCATAGCAAATCACGGGCTACTTTTTCGCCAATTTTGGCGTGTTTGGGCGACACAATACGACCGTTTTCTATGAATGTTGTTTGAGGTTTCGCAACATCATGAAGCAATGCGGACAATAAAAGTATTTCTTTGTCTTTGTTTTCAAGTATCTGATAATCAGCAATTTGGGTTAAGTTTTCAACAACCATTTTGGTATGTATAAAAACGTTTCCTTCTGCGTGCCAGACAACATCTTGCTCGCAATTGTGCATTTTTTGAAGCCAATCATATTGTTGTAAAAAATCCCAGTTAATAGTTTGATTAATAATCCAATTTTTCATTTTTTTCAAAAAATAATTTTGCTCGTTTCCAATTTTTAGTCCAATGTTCATCAGTTTGAACATGATTTTTTCGGACATATTTCAATACATTTGTTGAAAAATCATCAACATGAAAACGGTTTTTATTCCTAAATACAAATCCTTCGCACTCGCCGCCGAAGGCACTTCCTTTCTGGATTTCAGTTTCAATCAAAGGCAAAACATTTTTTTCTATAAAAAGTCCAATTTTGACAACGGGAACAGTTTTTAAGTCAAAAAAGAAACAATATTCTTCAATTTCATTCCAAGAAAGCCACTCATCGCCTTGGCGAATGGCAAAAACGAAGAAATAATCAGGTAGATTTTCATATTCAATACTGTGAATACCATACAAATTTTCGCCAAAAATTTCTAAATCGCCTAAATCATTTTTTAATCGTTCCCAAATTGGCTGCATATTTTTTGCCCAAGGATTAATTGTAGGCGCAGCATGAGAGCGAGCAAAAACACCTAAGTCTTTGACGCAAGTATTTTCTCCGTCCAACTTTTCAGTCATAAGGAGTTCATTATCAAGCAATTGCTGCCAATTGGCTTGAATTCTATCATCATTTGTTGTACCCTGCGAAAAAGGAAAATGATAAGTGCGGCTATATTTTCGACTGTCCATCACAATTTCTATTTGAAAAGGATAGACAAAAATTTAGGTTGGAAAGTTCCGAAGGAGAAATAAATTTATTTTTGACATTTTAGTAATATTACCAAAGCGGAAAATAATTTACCAATTTTGAGAGTTTAATATTGATGAAGTTGGTTCATTTTTATCTTCTAAATAAAACACGCAGCGCAACCAACACTTTCCTCCTCTTCCAACATATCAATCAGATAAGGAGATTTGACTTTGCTTTTGTTTTTTGCCGTTTTTTTAATATAATCGTCTTTTATTTGCTCAATTCGCTCAGGGTTAATGAGGTCTTCGAGGCGTTCGTCTTGTTGCCATGTGTAGCCGTCTTTTTCGTATTCCATCGCTTCAAAAAATTTGGCGGTATGATTTTCATAGAGCCAAACCCATTCTATTTTTTGTTGATAAAAACAGAAGAAACAACCGCTACGGCTTCGGGCATATTCGCCACGATTACCTTCCTCGGTTTCAAAAGGTAGTTTTTCGTAATAGGCGGGAACGCCTACACCGCTATCTCTCAAAATACGAAAAATATCATCACGTATCAACACATCTTCGTTGTCAATCAAAGGAAATACTGTTTCGAGTGCCAAAGGATAATTCGTAGTACGCAAATATTCAAATACAATGCGATTAAAATCTCTAATATTTGTATCTAACAATAAGTCAAGTTTTTGTGACTGTCGAAAAGACATTGACAAAGGTTGTATCAAAATATCTTCAAAACGCCATGATTTATCAGCTGTCAAATCAGAACGATAATAATCCATTAATCGTTCTATATTGCTGTTATTCAATACTTTATTAATGACATCTTCCGACCATATATTTTTACGAAAAGGAAAAATTGCTTGAATATTTTGTTTCGTAGAAATATAACCTTCTCTATCTTCATCGCCCCTAATTCCTACATAACTTACAACAGGATCAGTGCCGACAAACTTTTCAAAAGGTTCTAATTTTAACTTTTTAGTACACCACCGAGCCGTTGCAGAAGGTAAATAAAAACCGTTGAGTTTCCAAAAATGATCAAAAGGATTTTCGTGACTTTGCGATGCAGCGGATAATTTTGCGATTTTTTTTCCTAAAAATATCTCTAAATTTTCAATTAATTGATATGTTTCGTCCAATTCTTTGCCTGTGTCGCTTGTGTAATAATCGACATTCAATGAAGGATATTTTTCCTTCATATAGATAGCAAGCGCAGCACTGTCTTTGCCTCCTGATATACCTAAAACATGACGTAACATAATTTTCTCTTTTATTTACAAAGCACAAAAATAGTTTTTATTTTTGGATTATTGCTTTTTCGATGATGTATTTTAGGACATTTTATTCAACTCTTTCCGAATTTCCTCTAATAATTGTTCTTCGGTCGGTAAGGAAAGTAGGTATTTTGAAGCAAAAATTTGAGTATTATTTTCTGGCAAAGAATACTTTACAACGGCATCGTTTTTATCAGCACAAAGCAATACGCCGATAGTTGGATTTTCAAAATCCTCTTTGATATCACGGTCATAGTAATTGACATACATTTGCAATTGCCCAAGGTCTTTATGTGTAATTTTATCCATTTTTAAGTCAAAAATGACAAAACAACGCAACAAACGATTGTAAAAGACCAAATCAATATAAAATTCATCGCCTTCAATATTGATGCGTTTTTGACGAGCTACAAACGAAAATCCGTTACCTAACTCTAATATAAAGTCTTGTAAATGTGTAATGATAGCATTTTCAACATCATCTTCGTAGTAACTTGCTTGTGGTTTCAATCCCAAAATTCTAAAACCGTAGGGTCTTTGATAATTTGAAATGCCTCTGTTGGAGTTTCATCGCCTTTTGCAATTGCCAAAACGCTGTCTTTGTCTTGACTAAGTAGTAGTCGCTCGTATAAAAGACTATGGATTTGTCGCTCTAATTGCTCTACTTTCCAAGCATTTTTGATAGTTTCGCTAATGTAAAACTCTCTTTTATCGCTCTCTTTTATCCGCATTAAATGCCGATAGTGCGTAAATGTCAATTGCGAACTTAACGAATTCGCAATTGGAAAAGCCAAGTAAAGTTGTCGCATTAGCTCCAATTGTCTTTTGGAAAAACCTTCTCCAAATTCCTTCGTTAAGGCTTCCGATAGGTTTTTAATAAGGTATTTTCCATATTCTGCCCTTTCTTCTCCATGCTGTTCCTCTTTAATAATGCGTTCGCCTATGTGCCAATACATCAACGTAAGCGCATGATTAACAGAACGAACAGCACTTGTTCGAGCATCGCTGATGATAATTCGTATATCTTGTATAAAATTTTGCATTTTGCTTTATTTTTCTATCATATCGTAATTCTACTTCCTTTTACTACTTTTATAGGTAGTTCTAAATCTTTGATAAACTCCTTTGTTCCGTCGGGTTGTACACGCAACAATTTTCCATTTTCCGCAATCAAAACACTATTTCCTGATTGTAAAGTTTGCCAATAGGCTTGTTTCGTAGCAGTCGCCATGAGTTCGGGCAAGTGCTGTTCTATGTAATCTATTGCTTGTTCGCTTAATTCCATAAGATAATATTTTTGACAAATTGTAAATGCAAAGATAAAATAAAATATTTATTTATTTTTTGTACTATTAAAATAAATCCTTATTTTTGTCCATCATTTTTATTCTAAATCAAAAAATGCTAACAAAAGAACAACATATAGAATTTTGGAAACGACAAGCAGATGATGATTGGGCTGCGGTTGATGCCTTGTTTGCGATTGAAAGGTATTCACAAGCATTGTTTTGGACGCATTTAGTTTTAGAAAAGTATAGCAAAGCTATTTGGGTAAGAGATAATGCTACGAATATACCGCCTAAAACGCATAACCTCAATCATTTACTTTCTCAAACGAACCTTATAATGACGGACGACCAAAAAGAGTTTTTGTTAGAAGTCAATCGTTTTCAAATAGAAGGCAGATACCCTGAATACATTACGTTTATGAATGAACTTTGTAATCATGATTTCACACTAGAAAAAATAACACAAATAAATACTTTCAGAATATGCTTACTCGACAACTTGCAATAAGTCAATCAAAATCATTTGTCAAAGAATGTATAGCACAAGGTTTGACCTTTAAAAAGGTATTGCTTTTTGGCTCGTCGGTCAATGGGAACACACATAGTGGTTCTGATATTGATTTGTTACTTATCTCTGATCAATTTAATGAAAATCCTTTTAGTAATCTAAAATTATTTTCAAAAATCAATATTCATTATCCTTTGATAGAAACGCATTGCTATGCTACACATCATTACCTTGACGGCAACGAGTTTATCCAAGAAATCAGCGAAAATTGTGTTGAAATTGTATGATTTTTATTTTGAATTTTCTAGACATTATC